>JAYSPY010000069.1:0-8822 GCA_043721855.1 Pseudorhodobacter sp. | reverse complement strand
GCGGGTAGAGATCGCGCGTCTGCACCGGGAAATTGGTGCTACCATGATCTATGTGACCCATGATCAGGTCGAGGCGATGACGCTGGCCGACAAGATCGTGGTGCTGCGCAAGGGCCGGATCGAACAAGTCGGCGCGCCGCTGGAATTATACCGCAACCCTGATAACCGGTTTGTCGCGGGCTTTATCGGCAGCCCTGCGATGAACTTTGTGGCGGGCAAGGTTGAAAAGGCGGGCATGGTTAGCGCGAAGGGGCTGTCTGGGCCTGTGGCCACGGACGTGGCATTGCCGGGGGCTGGGGCCGATGTGATTGTGGGGCTGCGCCCACAACAGTTGCGGTTGGATATGGCGGGCACATCGCACAAGGTAGACTTGACCGAAGCCCTGGGCGGCGTATCCTTCGTGCATCTGACAGCACCGACAGGCGAAAAGCTGGTGATCGAGGCGCATGATGATCTGACCATCAAACCCGGTACGATGGTGGGTGTGACCTATGACAGTGCGGATGCGATGCTCTTTGCGGCGGATGTGGCGGGGTTGCGCCTGCGCTAAAGTTTTCTGATACTTCGCGCATACTATTCGAAAACCGCTTCAGACCCCGGATCAAGTCCGGGGCAGGCAATTTCGGGACGCGCTAATCTGAAAAATGCTTTTGGCCGCGCGCTGTGGCCAAAGCCAACTGACGGTTGCGTTCGCGAAACCGGGCACGGTCGTCTTCGCTGTGTTCATCCTTGCAGCGATGGCAGCTAACGCCCTGTTCATAGTCAGCCTCAGTTTTGTCTTGCGCCGATATTGGGCGGCGGCAAGCGTGGCACATGTCGTAATCACCCGGAACAAGGCCGTGGCCCACCGAAACGCGCTGATCAAAGACAAAGCATTGACCCTGCCACAGGCTTTGGTCCACAGGCACCTCTTCAAGGTATTTCAGAATGCCGCCTTTGAGGTGAAAGACATCCTCGACCCCCTGCCCCAGCAAATAATTGGTCGACTTTTCGCAGCGGATACCGCCTGTGCAAAACATCGCTATGCGTTTGCCGGTGAACCGGGATTTGTTGCTCTGCCACCAGGCCGGGAATTCACCAAACGCATGGGTGTCAGGATCTACCGCGCCTTGGAAGGTGCCGATGGCAACCTCGTAATCATTGCGGGTATCAATCACTGCCACATCGGGATTTAAGATCAGCGCGTTCCAATCGGCGGCATCAACATAGTGGCCAACGCGGGCGACCGGGTTGATATCGGGTTGGCCCATGGTGACGATTTCGCGTTTCAGGCGCACTTTCATGCGGCCAAAGGGCGGCAGATCTGAAAAACTTTCCTTCCATTCCAGCCCATCGCAGCCAGGAACTGCGCGCAGATGCGCCAAGACGGCATCTATGCCCTCACGCGGGCCGGCAATGGTGCCATTGATGCCCTCGTTCGCCAACAACAGCGAGCCTTTGACACCGCTTGACTTGCACAGTGCCAAAAGCGGGCCTTGCAACGCAGCAGGGTCAGCAAAACGGGTGAAATGATAAAGCGCTGCGATGTTGAACATGCGCCGTTATTGCCCCAGCTTTGCGCGGGGATCAATGGCGAGTGCCGTTAGATAAGGTTGCGCCAGTGCGGAACTTGCGCAAGTCTGGCGCAAAAAGGAGAATGCGATGCCAAACCCCAGCGACGCCTTGATCGTGATTGATGTTCAAAACGATTTCTGCCCCGGCGGGTTGTTGGCGGTGGACAGGGGTGACGCGATCATTCCCCGCATCAACGGGCTGATGGGCGATTTTTCCGTCCGGGTGCTGACCCAAGACTGGCATCCGGCGGATCACATGTCTTTTGCAGCCAATCATCCGGGGGCGGATGCATTCAGCATGATGGACATGCCGTATGGCCCGCAGGTGCTGTGGCCCGTGCACTGTGTGCAGGGTAGTTTTGGCGCGGCATTTCATCCGGGGCTGGTGACGGAACCCGCCGATTTGGTGATCCGCAAAGGCTTTCGTGCCGCCATTGACAGCTATTCTGCGTTTTTTGAAAACGACCATACCACGCCAACTGGGCTGGAGGGGTATTTGCGCAACCGGGGGGTGACGGCCGTGACATTGGTAGGGCTGGCCACAGATTTTTGCGTGGCTTATTCGGCGCTGGATGCCGCCCGGCTTGGGCTTGGTGTGACCGTGCTGGAAGGCGCGTGCCGGGCGATTGATCTGAATGGGTCGCAGGCAAGGGCGCGCGGCCTGATGCAGGCGGCAGGGGTAATCTTGACCGGGTAGTTGGCGTATCCAATTGATTAACGATTCAATGATAACAGCGATGTTGCCCCCGCCGGATCAAAGGATCTTTGTTGAATAACTGGCACCACCCCGAAGAGCGTCTGGATGCGCTTGAAGACCTGCGAAGGTTTGAAGCCCGCATAAGCCCGGATGGACTTTTTCTGCGCTATTGTAAAACGCGGCTTCGGACTTTTGGTGTGCGGTTTCTGCTTACGCTGACCGGATCGTTGCTTGTTGCGCTGCTGTATGATTTGCAGTTTGGCTTGGGTGTGATGGCATTGCTATTGTTGGGTGAGGCGGTGGATTGCCTGACGCTGAAGGCAGTATTGCGCAAGCGGAACGCGGGTATCTTGCTGAATTCGCACAGAATATTTGCCAAGTCTGCAGCTGTATTTCAATCAGTGACAATTTCTGTCAGCATATTGCTAACCTGGGCGTTGGTGCCGCATGAAGAATCCGGATTTTTCGCGGCTGCGTATTTGACCGGTTCCGTGATCAACGCCGGTCTGGTGCGTATTCATGACACCGCTATCGCTGATTTGCGCATTCGCGTGTTTATGATTGCAGCTGTCGCTTCAGTCTTTTTGGTGCATCTTGATTTATATGACTCTGATGGCACCAACACTGGTGCGCAGTTTTCCTTTGCGACTATGAGGCTTTTGGCCTATCTCTGCTATGCCTTCATTCGATTTGTCAGTCGTACACACAGCCAGCGCATGCAGATCGAACATGCGCTTTTGATAGAAAAACATCAGCTGGAACTATCGCGAAAGGCACTGCAAAAGCGCGAACGCGAGGCGCGCAGGCTGGCTCTTGTGGCGGAACATACCACGGATTCGGTGATCATCACCGATGCAGATGGCAGAATTGAATGGGTCAACGACGCCTTTACGCGCATCACCGGCTACGGGTTTTATGAAGCGCTGGGGTTAAACCCTGGCGACATTTTGAATGTGCCGGAAACAGATCTGGCGGCGATCGCGGCGTTGGATGGTGCCGAAAATCGGGCGAAGTCCCGCCGGGTAGAGGTTCTTAATCGCACAAAAGCCGACGGACGGATGTGGATGGACGTTATATTATCGCCGATTTTCAACGCGGATGGCAGTCATGCCATGACAATTTCTGTGCAACGCGATATCACAGCGGCCAAAGCTCACGAGGCCGAACTAAGCCGCGCGCGGCGGGAAGCCGAGGCTGCAGCGCAGGCCAAATCGCGCTTTCTGGCGACGATGAGCCACGAAATTCGCACCCCGATGAATGGGGTTATCGGGATGGCGGATTTGTTGGCGGCGACCCCGCTGAACCCCGAGCAAACCGACTATGTGCGTTGGATTGTCGATTCTGGTCAGGCGTTGTTGACCATCATCAATGACATTCTTGATATCTCGAAACTGCAGGCCGGCAAGCCGGTGATTCTGGCCGAACCGTTTGATTTGCGTGCCTGCATCGACGGCGCGATGGCGTTATTGCAGCCGACGGCCACTGCCAAGAAAATTGGGCTTGTATGCGCGCCGATAGAGGGTGTTTTGCCATCGCTGCTGGGGGATGAAGGGCGCATCAGGCAGGTGGTGCTGAACCTCATCGGCAATGCGGTAAAATTCACTGCCGTGGGTGATGTGGATGTTCAGGTGACGGCAGTTCCGGCGGACCAGAAATATGCCATCACGGTTGCCGTGAAAGATACCGGTATCGGCATTCCAGAAGATCAGATTGACCGGATTTTTGACAGCTTTACCCAAGCCGATGATCAGATCAACCGACGCTTTGGTGGCACTGGATTGGGCCTTTCAATCTCAAGGATGCTTGCGCGCGAAATGGGCGGCGAAATTGCGGCAAGTTCGACGCCTGGTAATGGGTCATGCTTTGTATTTTCATTGCGCTTGCCGTTGGCAAATACGGCCATCGTCCCGAAAAAAATCGTTGGTGCACCCGCGCTTGTTGGGTACGACGGGCAACGCATTTTGGTGGCCGAAGACAACAAAACCAACAGTCTGATCGTGCGCCGGATGCTGGAAAACGAAAATCTTACCTTGGATTTTGCTGAAAATGGTGCCCGCGCGGTAGAGCTTTATCAGTTGAACCGCCCCGATCTGGTGCTGATGGACATGTCGATGCCTGTGATGGACGGGCTGGAGGCGACACGCGAAATCAGGCGGATCGAGGCGGCGCAGGGGTTTGCCCGTTGTCCGGTCATAGCGCTGACCGCGAACGCCTTTGCCGAAGACCGCGATGCCTGTTTTGCAGCCGGATTAGACGATTTTCTAAGCAAACCTATCACCCGCGCCGCACTGACAGCACATATCAGCGCGCATCTTATCGCTTGATGTCTGCGCCCATGCGTGGCCTTTTGCGGCAAGCGGAACTTAGGAATGACACCATGGTTGATATCGCGACACGGGTGCATAACCATAAATGGAAGATCGACCCGATCGTGCGGTCGTTGATAGATACCGATTTTTACAAGCTGTTGATGTGCCAGTCCATTTTCCGCAACAAGCCCGATACGACCGTTGAATTTTCGCTGATCAACCGCAGCCACACCATTCGTCTGGCCGAACTGGTTGATGAAGGCGAACTGCGCGAACAGCTGGATCATGTGCGCACGTTGCGCCTGTCACGCGGCGAGTCGACCTATTTGCGCGGCAACACGTTTTACGGCAAGCGCCAGATGTTTCGCCCCGATTTCATGGAATGGTTCGAAGGGTTGCGCTTGCCCGATTACCATTTGGAAAAGCGCAATGGGCAATATGAGCTGACGTTTGAAGGCCGCTGGCCTGAAGTGATGCTGTGGGAAATTCCTGCATTGTCCATTTTGATGGAGCTGCGCAGCAGGGCGGTTTTGGCGCGGATGGGGCATTTTGAATTAGAGGTCCTGTATGCCCGCGCGATGACCAAGCTGTGGGAAAAGATCGAGGTATTGCGTGGCATAGACGGCCTGCGAATTGCCGATTTTGGCACGCGGCGCAGGCACAGCTTTTTGTGGCAGGACTGGTGCGTACAGGCGATGCAAGAAGGGCTGCCGGGCAAATTTTCCGGCACCTCGAACTGCCTGATTGCGATGCGGCGTGAGGTGGAGGCGATTGGCACCAACGCCCATGAATTGCCGATGGTTTATGCGGCGCTCTCCAAAAATGACGCTGAACTTGCGCAAACACCCTACCGCGTGCTGGCCGATTGGCACGAAGAACACGACGGCAATTTGCGCATCATTCTTCCCGATACGTTTGGTACCGAAGGGTTTCTGGCCCGCGCGCCGGACTGGCTAAGCAAATGGACGGGCATTCGGATTGATAGCGGCGACCCGGCGCGTGGGGCAGAGATTGCCATCAAGTGGTGGAAATCGCGCGACGAAGACCCGCGTGAAAAGCTGGTCATATTCTCGGACGGGCTGGATGTGGCGCAAATCGCGGCACTGCACCGGCAGTTTACGGGACGGGTGAAAGTGTCTTTTGGCTGGGGCACGATGCTGACCAATGATTTCAGGGGGTTGGTCGCAGATGATGCTCTGGCACCGTTTAGTTTGGTGTGCAAAGCCGTGTCGGCGAACGGGCACCCGACTGTGAAATTGTCAGATAATCCGAACAAGGCGATGGGCCCGGCGGATGAGATTGCACGCTACAAGCGGGTGTTTGGTGTGGGGGCGCAGGCGACCATGGAGGTGGTGGTTTAATCTCGCTTTAAGGTTCACTCGCACCGCTACTCATCCTTCCCGGACGGTCAGTCTTCGTCGGGCCCAGCGAAAACCAGGCGAAAGGAAGGGTTGCGCGACTATTGGCGTTCGTCACCTAAAGCCACGGAATATCACCCGCCATCACACGGGTCGACCACATCACCGCGCGGTTGATATGGCTGCGGTGGATCGGGTCATCCGGGGCCAATCGCGGCATGGTCCAGCCGACCGATGCCAATGTGCGCGCCATGGTGAAAACCGCAACCATTTCCGGATCGGTTGGGCGCAGGGTGGCGTAGCCTGCAATCAAAGCGCGGGCAATGACGGGCAAGGCTGGTTCATACAGGTTCTGTGACAGAACCGTGCCAAGATCATGCAGGCGGAAGCCATGGCCGGAATCGTCAAAATCTATCAGGGACATCGCATCACCATCGACCAGCACGTTTTCGCGCAAAACGTCGGCATGGATAAGCCCGAAATCACCGCCATGCGCATGGTAAGCCAGAAGACGTTTGTGCAGGAACGCGCGGGCCTTTCGCAGATGATCGGCCTCAGCTGCCGTCAGCGAGGGGTGTTCCCAAAAGCGGCCCCAAAACGGTGTGTCGCCCACTAAACCCGATATGTCCCAGCTTGGACGGGTGAAATCGGCGGGCAGGATCAGAAAATCAGTCGCTGTGTGAAGGCGCGCAATCAGGCTGCCAAGCGTGAAGTGGCGGGCGGCTTGGTCGGCGCCGGTGCCGGGTAGTGGCACACCTGCCTCGCCCAACGGATCGCCCGCAACCCATGCAATGACGGATACTGAACGCCCGGTGGACAATTGCGCCAGTTGCGCGCCCGCTTTTGCATCAATCGGGGCGGGCACGGGCAGGCCCGCGTCGGCCAATGCGCGGCACCACCAAAGTTCGGATGTGATGGCGGCATCGCCTTGGTATCCGCAGCGGTGCAGGCGCAGGGCTGCGCGCGCGCCGCTTGGCAGTGCGATCTCATAAACAGCATTTTCGCGGTCGCGGATCAGCCGGATCAACTGCCCGCCCCACAGTGATGCCGCCTCATGCGCCTCGTCACTAAACGTCATGCAGGCACGGGCAGGGATTTAAGAACATCCGCCAAGGCGTCGACCAGTTGATCGGCATTCTCAACAGAAAAGGGCATCGGTGGACGGATTTTCAAGGCACCACCGCCGCGACCGATCTTGTTGAGGATAAACCCACGATCAACCATCACCTCGACCAGATTTGCCACAAATTCCGTGGCGGGGGTCATGGCAGCATCGGTGACAAATTCCACGCCAAAGAACATGCCCGTGGCGCGCACGTTTGCCAGCAGCGGGTGGCGCAGGGCGCGCAGCCGGTCCAGCATATGGGCGGATACAGTTTCGGCGTTTTGTTGCAATCCTTCATCCGCGATCACATCCATGACGGCGTTGCAGGCAGCGGCAGAGACCGGATTGCCGCCAAAAGTGTTGAAATAACTGAATGCATCGCGGAAGGCGGCCATGATATCGGGGCGCGCCAGAACGGCGGCGACGGGGTGGCCATTGGCCATCGGTTTGCCGACGGTGACGATATCTGGCGCGATTCCCACCCTGTCATGGCCCCAGAAATGGCTGCCAACGCGGCCAAAGCCGGGCTGCACTTCGTCGGCAATCACCACACCGCCTGCGCGGCGGATCGCGGTGATGGTGGGCGTCAGAAAGCCCGGCGGCAGTGTGGGCAGGCCCTCATTGGCGAAAACCGGGCACAAAAGCATCCCGGCAAAGCCGAAACCAGCGGCCTCCAGTTCCGCAATCGCGCGGGTCACATGGGCGGCGAAGGCAGCAGATTGCCCTTCTACAGTGCCACCAACCGGGCGCAGGGTTTCGGGCGATGGCACAAGGCGGATGTTGGCGGCA
Source organism: Pseudorhodobacter sp. (assembly GCA_043721855.1). GTDB lineage: Bacteria > Pseudomonadota > Alphaproteobacteria > Rhodobacterales > Rhodobacteraceae > JACMNW01. The sequence continues at coordinate 1,011 of JAYSPY010000069.1, read as the reverse complement.
TATCCGCCAATTGGCGGTTTGCGGGTGGACAATTGGCTGACCGCGGCGGTGTTGCCGTGATAGGTATTGTCGGTTGCGATCATGCCGGTTTTGCCGGTTACCGCATGGGCCATGCGCAAAGCGATATCGTTTGCCTCTGACCCCGTGCAGACCATGATTGCTTGGGAAATTCCATGGCCAAGCGTGCCTGTCAGGCGATCGATGTAATCCAGCACGCCATCATGGAAATAGCGGGTATGGGTATTCAGCGTGGCCGCCTGCCCCGCAATCGCTGCAACGACGCGCGGGTGGCAATGGCCGACATGGGCAACATTGTTGTAACAATCCAGATACTTTTTGCCCGAAGCATCCCACAGCCAGACGCCCTGGCCTTTGACGATATGCACAGGCGTTTCGTAAAACGTCGGCACGTTTGGCCCCATCAGCCGGGCGCGGCGGTCTGTGAAACTTTCGGTCATTCTGCATCCTCGACTTTACCGCGCCCGGCTTTCACATCGGCGCGCACGGATTTTGCCACAAGGCGGCGCTGCATGCTGCCAAAGGTGGGCTTGGTTGCGATGCGGCGTTTAGGGGCGATCAGGGCGGCCAGGATCATTTCCACCAACCGCGCTTCGGCCAGTTCGCGGTTGCGGGCTTGGCTTCGGGTTTCTTCTGCACGAATGACAATCGCGCCTTCGTTTGTCCAGCGCCGCCCTGCCAATCGCTTCAGGCGCGCCTTTTGCGATGTGGTGAAATGTGGGCTGCGTTCCGCCTCAAACCGCAATTCAACAGCTGTAGAGACTTTGTTGACGTTCTGCCCGCCCGGCCCGGACGATCTTGTAAAGCTTTCCGAAAGCTCCCAGTCAGCGATGGTGATGATGTCGTTGATGCGCAGCATGCCTCAATTCTACCGGGCATTTGCAACAAACGAAACGCCCACGCTTTCATTTCGGTAAAAATATCTGCCCGCGCAGGCGACCTGACCTTGCCAATCAAAGCCGTCAGAAGGCCACCCGGTCGCCGCCTTTCAGG
>JAYSPY010000068.1:0-13061 GCA_043721855.1 Pseudorhodobacter sp. | reverse complement strand
ATCCAGAAGCGCAGCACGGAGCCCAGCGCGCCGCCTGCGGCGATGGCGAGTGTTTGTATCACGGTATCTGACCTATTTTTTCTTGGTATCGGACGCTTGACGGTCAAGCGCACGCAAATGGGCAAGCTTTTCGGCGATTTTAATTTCCAGCCCGCGTGGTACGGGATGATAATAGATTTTGCTGCCCATTGCCTCCGGAAAATAACGCTCACCGGCGGCGTAAGCCTCGGCCTCCTCGTGGGCATAGCGATAATCCTTGCCGTAATCGAGTTCCTTCATCAGGCGTGTGGGCGCGTTGCGCAGTTGCAGCGGCACCTCCAGTGATCCATGCTCGCGTGCGTCACGCATCGCGGCGCCAAACGCCGTGTAGACAGCATTGCTTTTGGGCGCGCAGGCCATATAGACCACGGCCTGCGCCAGCGCCAACTCGCCTTCGGGTGACCCCAGCCGTTCATAGGTGTTCCAGCTTTGCAAGCACACCTCTTGCGCCTGCGGGTCGGCAAGGCCGATGTCTTCGACCGCCATCCGCGTGATGCGGCGGGCCAGAAACCGCGGGTCTTCGCCGCCTTCCAACATGCGGGCAAACCAATACAAAGCGGCGTCCGGATCAGACCCGCGCACCGATTTGTGCAAGGCGGATATCAGGTTGTAATGTTCTTCGCCCGATTTGTCATACTTTGCCGCCCGGCGCATCAGCCGCGTGGCCAGCGCATCACGATCAAGAGGCTTGTCCAAACGCCAGGCCATAACCTGTTCAATCAGGTTCAAAAGCGCGCGCCCGTCGCCATCTGCCATTTCTTGCAGCGCATCGCGCGCGTCGCCCGTCAGTGGCAAGGCACGGCCAAGGTCTTGTTCCGCCCGCTGCGACAGCCGTTCCAGATCGGCCAGCGACAGCCGTTCCAGCACGATCACCTGCGCGCGCGACAGCAAAGCGGCGTTCAATTCAAACGACGGATTTTCCGTGGTGGCCCCCACCAAAAGGATGGTGCCATCTTCCATATAGGGCAGAAATCCGTCTTGCTGGGCCTTGTTGAAACGGTGAATTTCGTCCACGAACAGCAGCGTTCCCTGCCCGTTCTGGCGGCGAATTTTGGCGGTTTCGAACATCTTGCGCAGGTCCGGCACGCCAGTAAAAATAGCGGATATTTGCACGAAATTCAGATTACTCTCAGCCGCCAACAGCCGCGCGATGGTGGTTTTGCCCACGCCCGGCGGCCCCCACAGGATCAGCGACGAAAGACTGCCCGCTGTCAGCATGGCGCCCAAAGGGCCATCGGGGGAGAGCACCTTTTCCTGGCCCACCACATCGGCCAACACTCGTGGCCGCAAGCGGTCCGCCAAAGGACGGGGTATGGTCGGCGCGGATGTGGGGGGTTGGTCAAACAAATCAGTCATGGCGACAGACTACGCTGTCTGTCGCCATGACGAAAGCCGGGATCAGTGCAAGGACGCGCTGAAATCCATCAGGACAACCTGATTTTCGATATCGTCAATTTCCATCACCGGACCCATCGCCGACATTTTCACGCCCACGCGGTCTGCCCAGCGTGGCCAAGTCGCCGCCAGCAACGTCAGACAATGTGTTGCCCCAAGCCCGCGCACGGCGGTGCCAAGATGGGCGATCAGCTGCGCATGCACCCGGCGGCGGATCGACGATGGCACATCATGCGCCACAAACAAACGCGAGCTTTCCCAGATTGTATCGGCAACGGGCGCGTCTTTATACAGCAGGTTCGACGGGATCGTATTCAGCAATCCGCGCTGCGCATCGCGGATCATGTAGCTGTAGATGCCGCAGGTCGTGGTGGTGGGCGTCAAACGGTTGCCTGCCATGACCCGGCCCGTATCGTCATGCACCACAACCCAGCGGCTGGCTGGGGTGTCATATTGATCGTATTCCATACCCATGGCTTCGGGCAGCTTCCACTTGTTGTGCACGATGAACAGTTCACGCCGCGCACGCAGCATGTTGGCAAACAACTCACCATGGTTATGAAGGTTCGCAAAGGATAGTGTGGTAGTCTGCATTGTTGCCCCCAACAAGTTTCGCTATCAGTCACGTCGCGGCGCCACGTCGTCGCGTCTACATCAGCCTGTAGTCTTTTGCCCGCTGAATTGCTTCGGCGGTGGTTCGGGCCATCAGCCGGATTCTTGCCGAAGTAACCCGCGCTTTCAACGCAGATTCAGATATCCCCAGTTTTGCCGCCGCCGCTGCATGGCGGTCACCGCTTGCAATGCATCTTAACGCCTCGATCTGGGCTTTGGTCAATTCTTCCGGCGGTTCTGTTATCTCGTGCATACGGTGCACGCTTTTTGAAATCACGGCGATTTCGTCATCATTCACTTCGCGGTCTTGCCGGGCGAAAGACGCAATCGTTCTGGATCTGATCGGGCCGCATGCAATCGTGACCCCGTAGTGAAGCCCATATCTGGCGGCTTCAGTGAACAGGCCAAAGGGATCTGGCAGCGACTTATCGCTCCACCGGATGGCGCCTGCGGTGCTGAAACCCCAAGCAGTCATCGGATCGCGCAACACAAACCCATTTTCGGTGTAATGGTCTATCCAAGCCGGGTCATAGGTTTGATAGGTGAAAAGCGGGGCCGTGAAGCGGATGTGCAGGCCAATAAAATAACCAGCAGGCGCCAGAAGCGCTAATTGGTGAAGTTCGACGTCAATTCCAAGTTTTACAGACATAATTTTTTTAGGCTCTACGATTCTACTATTACGTCAACGTCACATAGCAGCTTCCAGTCAATATAACCGTCTAATTTAGCTGAAGAAAAAATATTCTCCTTAAAAGCGAACAAACCCGCCACAGGGGCGGGTTTGTTCAAACTTTAGGCACTAGTGCGGGTATCTACGCCTCAGACGCATCATCCGCGGCGGTGCGGGCGTGGTCAGCGGCACCCTTGGCGCTGGTATCACGGTCGACAAATTCGATGATCGCCATCGGGGCCATGTCGCCATAACGAAAGCCGGCTTTCAGCACGCGCACATAGCCACCGGTGCGGGTGGCATAGCGCGGGCCCAGAATTTCAAACAAACGCGCGGTGTGAATGTCTTGCTTTAGTTGTGCATGGGCCTGACGGCGCGCATGCAGATCGCCGCGCTTGGCCAGCGTGATCAGCTTTTCGATGATCGGGCGCAGTTCTTTGGCCTTGGGCAGCGTGGTCTTGATCTGTTCGTGTTCGATCAAAGACCCAGCCATGTTGGCGAACATCGCTTTGCGGTGTTCATGGGTCCGGTTCAGTTTGCGGTAACCGCTGGAGTGACGCATGGTATATTCCTATCGACGTTTGTTTTGCTTTGTCCGGCTCACCCTCGTTTGGGCGGCTCACCTTGGGGTTTCTTCAACCCGTGCGCTTCCCCGGCAGTCCGGGCATTTTCGTAACAAACCCCGGCTTCCGCCGGGGCTTTCGGTTTTCAACCTCAGAACTGGTCTTCGAACCGCTTGGCCAGATCTTCGATGTTTTCTGGCGGCCAGTCTTCTACATCCATGCCCAGATGCAGACCCATACCCGACAGCACTTCCTTGATTTCGTTCAAGGATTTGCGGCCAAAGTTCGGGGTGCGCAGCATTTCTGCTTCGGTTTTCTGGATCAGATCGCCGATGTAAACGATATTGTCGTTCTTCAGGCAGTTTGCGGACCGCACCGACAATTCCAGCTCGTCCACTTTCTTCAGCAGCAGCGGATTGAATTCAAGGCTGTCTTCCACATCGCTGCGGGTTGCCGATTCAGGTTCGTCAAAGTTCACGAACACCGCCAGCTGATCTTGCAGAATGCGCGCGGCATAGGCCACGGCGTCATCCGGCGTAAGGCTGCCATCGGTTTCGATCTTCATGGTCAGACGGTCATAATCCAGCACCTGGCCCTCGCGGGTCGGAGTGACTTCGTAGCTGACCTTTTTCACCGGCGAATAGACCGCATCAATCGGGATCAACCCGATCGGTGCATCTTCGGGCTTGTTCTTGTCGGCGGCGACATAGCCTTTTCCGGTATTCACGGTCAGTTCCATGAACACATCAGCGCCGTCATCCAGATGGCAGATCACGTGGTCCTTGTTCAGAACCTCGATCCCGTTGCTTTCCGAAATGTCGCCAGCGGTTACAACGCCCGGACCCTTGGCAGAAATCGACAGCCGCTTTGGCCCTTCGACTTCCATCTTCAGCGCCACACCTTTGAGGTTCAGCACAATATCGGTTACGTCTTCACGCACACCGGCCACGGATGAAAATTCGTGCAGGACGTTGTCGATCTGCACGCTTGTGATGGCCCCGCCTTGCAGCGATGACATCAGCACCCGGCGCAAAGCGTTGCCAAGCGTAAGGCCAAAGCCACGCTCCAACGGTTCCGCGATCACGGTTGCAACGCGGCCTGCATCCGGCCCCGGTTTAACCATCAACTGCGTTGGCTTGATAAGTTCAGCCCAATTCTTATGGATCATGCGTGTCGCCTCCATACTAGTCCCCTGCTCATGTCCCGAAGCAGCAGACGCCCGAGGATCAGAAAAAACGAAGTCAGGCCGCACGATCCCCGCACGGCCCGACAGTAGAAAAGTGTATCAGACGCGGCGGCGCTTTGGCGGCCGGCAGCCGTTGTGCGCCATCGGGGTCACATCACGGATCGAGGTGATGTTGAAACCAACAGCAGCCAAAGCGCGCAATGCGGATTCGCGGCCCGAACCGGGGCCCTGCACTTCGACCTCAAGCGTTTTCACGCCGTGTTCCTGTGCCTTGCGGCCCGCATCTTCGGCAGCCATCTGGGCAGCATAGGGGGTCGATTTGCGCGACCCCTTGAAGCCCATGGTGCCCGAAGACGACCATGCAATCGCATTGCCCTGCACGTCAGAAATCAGAATCTTGGTGTTGTTGAACGAGGAGTTCACATGCGCCACACCAGCGGCGATATTCTTGCGCTCTTTTTTCTTAGCGCGGGTTTTTTCGCGTGCCATATCTCAGCGCCCCTTATTTCTTCTTGCCAGCAATGGCCTTTGCGGGGCCTTTGCGGGTGCGTGCGTTGGTATGGGTGCGCTGACCACGAACCGGCAGGTTGCGACGGTGACGCAGGCCGCGATAGCAACCCAGATCCATCAAACGCTTGATGTTGATGGATGTGTCACGACGCAAATCGCCTTCAACCATCAGGTTCGCGTCAATGTATTCGCGAATTTGCAGCACTTCGGCATCCGACAGCTGGTTGACGCGGCGCGCGCGATCAATCCCGACGGAGGCACAGATTTGTTCTGCAATGAACGGGCCAATGCCCGTGATATACGTCAGCGCGATCGGAACCCGTTTCGCGGTGGGTATGTTGACGCCAGCAATACGTGCCAAACGTGTCTTCCTTCTTTGTTGCGGTTCCGTAATGCCGGAACCTTTTTTCACAACTCCGGCACGCACCTGATGGCACCCCGGAACGACAATCGCGGTATTTGGTTTCCCAAAGCCCACAACTATCCCGATACGATTCTCATCTGAGACGCCGTGATCTATGGGGTTTTGCCATGCCCGTCAAGGGCGCGGGCGGGCTTATTCGTGGCTGTCAAGAACTTTTGCAACGGCCGCTGCAACAGCGTCCATTTCCGCCAATCCATCCACCGCCGATAGCTGTTTCCTGGCATAGTAATAGCCAATCAACGGCGAGGTTTTCTTGTAATATTCCATCAACCGGGTGCGCAAGGCATCGGCATTGTCATCGGCGCGGCGTTTCAGATCGGTTGATCCACAGGCATCGCAGACACCGTGCACTTTTGTAGGCCGGGTTGTATCGTGGTAAACCGCACTGCATTTCCCACAGGTGTAACGCCCTGCAATGCGGGCCACCAGGGCCGCATCGTCGACCTGCATTTCGATCACGGCATCCAGGGTCTGCCCCGATCTGGCCAGCAAATCAGCCAAGGCATCCGCTTGCTTCAGGGTGCGTGGAAAGCCGTCAAAGATGAACCCGCCAACAGTAGGAATGGCCAGCTTTTCCGCAATCAAACCGATCACAATATCATCGGTCACCAGATCACCGCGGTTCATCACCTCGGCCACCCTGCGGCCCATATCGGTGCCAGAGGTCTTTGCTTCGCGCAGCATGTCGCCGGTCGACAACTGCACCATGCCGCGCGCATCAACCAGCCGTTTGGCCTGCGTGCCTTTGCCCGCACCCGGCGGGCCAAGTAAAATAATATTGACCACGCCTGCCCCCCGGATCAGCGTCGCGCCGGGGCCTTGGTGCCCGTGCGCTTTTTGCCACGCAACTGTGACTTTTCAATCAGACCTTCATATTGGTGCGCAAGCAAGTGTGATTGTATCTGCTGGATCGTATCCATCGTCACCGACACCACAATCAGCACCGACGTGCCGCCAAAATAGAACGGAACCGAGAACTGATGCCGCAGAATTTCCGGCAACAGGCACACAAGCGCCAGATAGCCCGATCCAAGCACCAAAATCCGGTTCACCACATAATCCAGATATTCCACCGTGCGTTGGCCGGGGCGAATACCGGGGATAAACCCGTTCTGGTTCTTCAGGTTGTCAGCCACTTCGTCGGTCTTGAACGCCACATTCGTGGTGTAAAAATACGAAAAGAACACAATCAGCGATGTGAAGAACAACAGATACAGCGGCTGACCGGGGCCGAAATAAGCCAGAATGGTCGACATGACCGGCCCTGTGGCAGCACCCGAAAACGCCGAAATCGTGGTTGGCAACAGCAACAAAGACGATGCAAAGATCGCCGGAATAACGCCTGCCGGGTTCACCTTGATCGGCAAATGCGACGATCCGCCGTCATACACCTTCATGCCCACCTGACGCCGGGGGTATTGAATATGGATTTTGCGTAAAGACCGCTCCATGAACACCACAAACGCAATCACCGCGATCACCATCACGATGACGCCGATGATCACCGGCGCTGAAATCGCACCAGACCGGCCTTGGCTGAAAAACTGTGCAATCGCTGCGGGAATTTCGGCCACGATACCGGTGAAAATGATCAATGACACGCCATTGCCAATGCCGCGCGCAGTGATCTGTTCACCCAGCCACATCAGGAACATGGTGCCGCCGACCAGCGTCACCACACAGGCCAGCCGGAAGTAAAGCCCCGGATTGTGCGCGAGATCGCCCGCCTCGATGCTGACAGCAATGCCCCAGGCCTGAAACACCGCCAAAAACACCGTGCCGTAGCGGGTGTATTGGTTCAGCTTTTTGCGGCCGGCGTCGCCTTCTTTCTTCAACTGCTCAAACTTGGGCAGCATCGACGACAGCAACTGCACAATGATCGACGCCGAAATATACGGCATGATCCCCAGCGCAAAGATCCCCATCCGGCTGATAGCGCCGCCGGTGAACATATTCAGAATGCCGCCAATGCCCGCGCCCGCATCTGCCATGAACTCGCGCAGTGCGGTGCCATCAATGCCGGGCACCGGAATATAGGTGCCAAGGCGGTACACCATCAGCAACAGGATCGTGAAAACAATCCGTTGACGAAGATCTTTTGCCTTGCCCAGCGTGCCCCAGGAAAGGTTCGCGGCCATCTGTTCTGCTGCTGACGCCATGTCGTTCGTCTTTCATGACAGCGCCGCCGGACCGTTTGTCCGGTCGGCGGCGCGGGAAAACTTAATGGTATGTAAGCGACCTAATGGCCGCTCACAAGATCAAACCGCTTTGCGCTTTGACTTGCCGTGTGGCTCCAGCGTCGGGGCCACGGTCAAGGTGCCGCCAGCCGCTGCCACAGCTTCAATCGCTGCCGCCGATGCGCCAGTTACATTGATGGTCACCGATGCGGTGATTTCACCCTTGTTCAGCACCCGAACACCGTCCAGCGCGCGGCGGATGATGCCGGTTTCCACCAGCAGATCTTCCGTGATCGCAACTTTGGCGTCCAGCTTGCCTTCGGTGATGAATTTCTGGATCAGGCCCAGATTGATCACCGCAAAATCCTTGCGGTTCGGCTTGGTAAAGCCGCGCTTTGGCAGACGGCGATACAGCGGCATCTGCCCGCCTTCATAGCCACCGATTGCCACGCCGGACCGGGACTTTTGCCCCTTGATCCCGCGCCCGGCGGTCTTGCCCATGCCCGAACCCGGACCCCGTGCCACCCGCTTGCGCTTTTTGGTGGCACCGTCGTTATCAGACAATTCATGCAGTTTCATGTCGCATTCTCCTATGCCGGAACTGCCCTGGCTGCGACGGCGAGGACAAACACGGCGTATGTTGATTCTGTGGCGATAGGGAGCCACCGGCGGCGTATAGGGGAAAGGGTGGATTGGGGCAAGACCATCATTCAGTCTCTGATTGCCTATAAAGGCTCCCAAGAGAACTTGGAGGGCTAGGCGGGCGTTTCTCAAACGTTACGGCGTTGCGCTCTTCCACGGGATCAAGGTCAGCACGTTTAATCGCAGACAATATACGAGCCTCCACCCATTCTGGGCTCTTAATGATAATATCTATTGCCTTTGAGCCTTTGTAGGGTCCGTCTCGGATCACCAAGTCAGTTTCATATTGATCTGGTAGTAAGCTTAGTAACCCAGGTCTTGGCTGAGTCGCTTTGCTTTCCCGGTCCAAGTACTGCACATATGCAGACCACTTGTATTCGTGAAGGATATTGTTTCTCTCGTCCCTAAGAAAACCCCAATAGATCGCGTGGTCCGCTCTGTCTTTGTCAATTACCTCCCACTCCTGCTTAACTCCACTTGCTAGAGCCGGAAAACACAACTTCTTATCTAACTTAAACAATTCAATCGAAGCTCGAAGCAATGCACACGCGGCAACCCAGTGAATTTTCCAGTCCGATAAAACAAGCCGATCAGAGTTGAGCTCTCTGCTCAACAAAGCCACTGCTCTTTGCCCATCAGAAAATGCTCTCGATGAAGCAAGGAATGATCTGACTGGCAAATAGATTGTCGCATATTTATCGGGTAGCGTCATCGCGACTGATCAATCTCATTTTTAAGAATTTCGCAAAACGTAAGGCTGGTCCAACCCACCAGCCCCACGCCAATCATCCAAACGCCAAGCTAAATCCCGCCCTACGCCCCCGCCGGCCAATGAAACTCTGGCCGCAGGCCCTCGAACACCGGGCGGCCATCCTGCGGCTTCTCATAGCCCTTCGTCTCGTCCCAGAATGCGTGATAGCTGGCTTTCGGGAAGGCCGCATCGTCATAGCCCATGACGTTCGGCACCGCGACGCGGATGCGTTTTTGCTTGTCGTCCAGCATCAGCACCGCGCCGCAATCGGTGCACAGGCAAATCTCCAGCGGGCCGTCGGGATTGGCCGCGTTGAACGGTACCCGTTTCATCTTTTCGGGATGATCGGCGCTCACGTCGCCATGGTTGAAAAACGCCACATGGGTGTGCTGCTGCTTGGTCACAGATTTGCAAACGTTGCAGTGGCATTCGTGGTTGTCGATGGGTTCGGCATTGGCAGTGACTTGGCAATGCTCGCAGCCCCCGGTGTATTTCGCGGCCATAATTCCCTCCCTGACTGCCCGCGGCCCTCTCAGGGGCCCGAGTCGCGGTAAAGTTTAACACCAATGTCGAAAATCGCGAAATTGCGCCGCAGTGCCGGTTCAGGCCGGATAGCTGCCCGAGGCATCATGGGTTTCCTGTCCACCCAGGGCCGGGGTGAACACACAAATAATTCGCATGTCACCCTCGAATACCCGCAAAACATGAGCTTCATGGTGGTCCAGCACGTAAACCGTGCCGGGGACCAGCGGTAAAACCTCGCCGGTGGCAACATTTTCAACCTCGCCCTCCCCTTCGATCACATAATTCGTCTCGACATGGCTTTTGTACTGCAACAACTGGGTGCTGCCCGCCTTGCAGATTGTGTCATGCAGCGAATAGCCCAGACCATCTGCCGCCACCAAAATCCGGCGGCTTTCAAAAGCGTCACCCTTTACATGGGCGGACGTGTTCAGGATGGAGGTCAGACTGCGGACGATCATGGGGGAGCCTCATTTATTAGACTGCGGTTGCCATAAGGGGCGCGATCAAACAGGTGGCGTCAAGCAAAAACGCAGGCCTTCTGCAGCGCACGCCGGCCCCCCACCCCTAGCCCCTCCCCACCGGGGGGAGGGGAAGCGCTAGATTCCAGCTGTTAGGCATAGCGTCCAACATACTCCCTCCCCCAACAGTGAGGGAGGGTTGGGGTGGGGGGCTACACGACATAAAAAAACGCCCCACCTTTCGGCAGGGCGTTCTCAATCCGTAGCGTGCGTGCTGGCACGCACCGGCGTACAATCAACCACGTTCCTCAATGATCTGCACCAAATGCGAGATCTTGTTGACCATGCCGCGCACGGAAGGGGTGTCTTCCAATTCGCGGGTACGGTTCATCTTGTTCAGGCCAAGGCCCTTCAGCGTGGCGGTCTGAATTGCGGGGCGGCGGGCGGCGGATGCCACCTGCTTGACCACAATCGTCTTGCCGGTTGGCACTTTCTTTTCGGTCATGATCAGGCCTCCACAGCTTCAACAGCGGTTTCAGTCTCTGGCCGCTTCAGAATCTCGGCCACTTTCTTGCCACGGCGTGCCGCAACCTGACGAGGCGAGGTTTCCTGCTTCAAGCCATCAATCGTTGCCCGAACCATGTTGTATGGGTTCGACGACCCGATGGATTTCGCCACCACGTCTTGCAGACCCAGCATCTCGAACACGGCGCGCATCGGGCCACCGGCAATGATGCCCGTTCCCGCAACAGCTGTGCGCATCACGACTTTTCCGGCGCCGTGGCGGCCTTCCATATCGTGGTGCAGGGTGCGGCCATCGCGCAGGGCCACACGGATCATCTGGCGCTTGGCCTGTTCCGTGGCCTTGCGAATGGCTTCCGGCACTTCTTTTGCCTTGCCCTTGCCAAAGCCGACACGACCGCGCTGATCGCCCACAACCACCAGGGCTGCGAAACCAAAGCGCTTGCCGCCCTTTACGGTCTTCGACACACGGTTGATCGCGACCAGACGATCTGCGAATTCCGGGGTTTCCTCGCGCGGAGCGCGATCATTGCCACGGCCTTCACGGCGGTTTTCACGTTGTTCTGCCATTTTTCAATCTCCTCAGAACTTCAAGCCACCCTCACGGGCAGCCTCGGCCAAAGCCTTGATCTTCCCGTGAAAGAGGAAACCGCCACGATCGAAGTAACACGTTTCGACCCCGGCCTTTTTCGCCCGTTCGGCTATAGCAGCACCCACTTTTGCCGCCGCTTCGACGTTGTTCTTGCCCACAACACCCAGATCTTTTTCAAGACTGGAAGCCGCCGCAAGCGTCACGCCTTTTGCGTCGTCAATCAGCTGGACGCTGATGTTCTTGTTTGAGCGGTGCACCGACAGGCGCAAGCGCCCGGCCGACATCGCCTTGATTTTGTTCCGGACACGCAAGCGGCGCTTGAGGAACAGATCTCTCTTTGTGTTCGCCATGTTGCGCCCCTTACTTCTTCTTGCCTTCTTTGCGGAACACGAATTCACCCTTATAGCGGATGCCTTTGCCCTTGTAGGGCTCGGGCTTGCGCCATTCACGGATGTTCGCGGCGACCTGACCAACAAGCTGCTGATCAATGCCTTCCACAATGATTTCGGTTTGCTTTGGTGTGACAACGGTCACCCCGGCTGGAACGTCGAAAAGCACGTCATGGCTATAGCCAAGGGACAGCTTCAAAACATTGCCGGTGATCGCTGCGCGGTAACCAACGCCCTGAATTTCAAGCTCTTTCTTGAAACCGGTGGTAACACCAGTGACCAGATTTTCAACTTGGCTGCGCACCATGCCCCATTGCTGACGCGCCCGTTTGGACGTGCCGCGTGGAGTCACTTTGACAGCGTTTTCTTCGATCGTCAGCGTCACATCGTCGGTCGCGTGAAAGCTGCGGGTGCCTTTTGGCCCCTTCACTTCGACCGACTGACCAGAGATTGAGGCCGATACGCCTTGCGGCAGCGGGACGGGTTTTTTGCCGATACGTGACATTATACCCTCCTCAGAACACGGTGCAGAGCACTTCGCCGCCAACATTGGCGGATCGTGCTGCTGCATCGGACATGACACCTTTCGGTGTGGAAACAATCGAAACACCAAGGCCGTTGCGGACCACCGGAATTTCCTTAACGCTCATATACACGCGGCGACCGGGCTTTGAGACGCGCTTCAATTCGCGGATCACCGGGGTACCTTCGTAGTATTTCAGGCTGATCGTGATTTCGCCTTGACCATTTTCGGTCTCGGCTTTGTCATACCCGCGGATGTAGCCTTCAGATACCAGCACATCCAACACCCAGGCGCGCAGCTTGGAGGCGGGGGTCTTCACGGTCGATTTGCCACGCATCTGCGCATTGCGGATACGAGTAAGCATATCGCCGATAGGATCGTTCATCATCATTGTAAGACCCTCCTTACCAGCTGGATTTGACCATGCCGGGGATCTGGCCGAACTGGGCCAGATCACGCAGCATGATGCGCGAAAGTTTCAGTTTGCGGTAATAGGCATGTGGGCGGCCGGTCAACTGGCAGCGGTTGTGCATACGGGTCGCAGACGAATTGCGGGGCAGTGCCGCCAATTTGATGGTCGCCTTGAAGCGATCTTCCATCGGCTTGGTCTGGTCGGTGACAACGGCTTTCAAAACAGCGCGGCGGGCAGCAAATTGCTTGACCAGCTTGGCGCGTTTCACTTCGCGGTTCACCATGGATTTTTTAGCCATCGTTATTTCCCTCCCGCGCTGTCGGTGAAGGGCATGTTGAAATGCTTCAACAGGGCCTTCGCTTCCGCGTCGGTTTTCGCGGTGGTGCAGATGATGATGTCCATGCCAAGCACGTCATCGACTTTGTCGAATTCAATCTCCGGGAACACGATCTGTTCCTTCAGACCCATCGCATAGTTGCCACGGCCATCAAAGGACGTCGGCTTCACGCCGCGAAAGTCGCGAACGCGCGGCAAGGCGATGGTGATCAGACGGTCCAGAAATTCGTACATCTGGTCGCCACGCAGCGTGACTTTGCAGCCCAGCGGCATTTCTTCCCGAACGCGGAAACCAGCGATCGACTTTTTCGCATGGGTGATCACGGCCTTTTGGC
>JAYSPY010000067.1:0-4657 GCA_043721855.1 Pseudorhodobacter sp. | reverse complement strand
GGTGTGGTCAAACGCAAGAAGCGTGACTGTTACATCGTGGAAAGCGATGATTGTATTCGCGCCGCTTTGCGAGATGGCAATATCTGACATATGCGAAGTGCCGGTGCCAAAGCGAAGGTGATCGATCCCGTCTTGAAAATCGGTGACCGTGTTGATGCCATCGCCCAGACCGAACACAAACTGATCAGCACCCTTCCCGCCTGTCAGTATATCCTGACCCATTCCGCCCGTCAGACTGTCATTGCCCGCGCCACCCAAAAGGCTGTCGTTTCCCGCACCGCCCAGCAAGGTGTCATTGCCCAGCCCGCCATAAAGTTTGTCATTGCCGATCCCGCCATCCAGACGGTTCGACTGACCATTTCCGGTCAAGACATCGTTGCCAGACCCGGATTTGATGTTCTCGATTGACACAAGGGTATCCCTGCCCTGCCCGGTGCCTTGCGACCCGGTCAGGGTAAGATTAACGACAACAGACGCCGTGCCGGTGTAGATTGCTGTATCAAGTCCCTTGCCGCCGTTTATGACATCATCGCCGGTTCCGCCGTTCAGCGTATCATTGCCCTCGCCACCCATCAGCGTGTCGTTGCCAGCATCCCCGGTCAAAACGTCAGACCCGGTGAAACCCGACAAACGATCGTTACCGGCATTGCCCTGTATCTGGTCAGCACCGCCGGTGCCCCTGATCACGTCAGCCGCGGTGGTGCCAAGGATCACGTTCAGATCACCACCAGTCGTGCCGCCACCGTCAGTCGTGCCGCCGCCGATTGTGTCGCCGCCGGTTGTGCCGCCGCCAGTTGGTGCGGTCACGACAAGCGGTGGGTTGATGCTTGGCTGCGTATAAACAGCCACCAAATCGCGTTCCGCGGCGATATAAAGCGGGATGTTCTTTGAATGCAGATAGTCAATTTCCGCCTGCAAAGCAGCCGTGTTTTCCGTTTGCCGGGTCTGCGTCATGTATTCAACAACAAAAACTTCGACGCCAGCCGCCTCGGCTTTTTCGAGATAAGGTTTTGATCCGTCGAACCAGCCATCGGGCACGGTTTTGAAGCTGGATTCGCTGCCGTTCTGGTAGTAAAACCGCAAATC
Source organism: Pseudorhodobacter sp. (assembly GCA_043721855.1). GTDB lineage: Bacteria > Pseudomonadota > Alphaproteobacteria > Rhodobacterales > Rhodobacteraceae > JACMNW01. The sequence goes on along the minus strand of JAYSPY010000067.1, from coordinate 3,571 downwards.
CTCTTTTGCAATACCGTCGATATGCGCAAGATAGGTCGGGTTATCGGCAAGCTCTTCGCCGTTCTGGCCAAGGATCACGAACTGTCGGTTATCCCCCAAGGCAGCAAGTGTCGCTGTTGCATGCTCGTCGATTGCGGCCACAAACTCTGCCATCGCGGTGCGATAATTGATACCGGTATTGGGGGCGACGGTTTCCCAATATTGAAAGCCATCAATGATATCCAGATACAGACCGTTGAACCCGCCGCTGATGATCTTATCAACATAATCGAAGATTATCTGCTGCCAGGCGGGCTCCCAGTATTTCACTTTAAAGTTGTCAGGCCATTCTGGATTGGATGCGGACAAGAAGGATGGCGGCGAAGTGTTCCACGCGGTCTGCCAATAGTCGCGATAATCTTCCGCCTCGCCGATGCTCAGATAGCTTACGATCAATTTGTCAGTGCCGCCGCGCATCAAGGAAAGCTCGGCTGGCGTGTACGGCGTGGGCGCGTTGCCAGACGAATTGGCGATGTCGATCACGACCAGTCCGGCAGTGGATGCCGCTATCTTTTGGGCCTCGGCCGTATCGACATCGCCAAGATGATAAAGCCACGATGTTACGGATGACAGGGGGTTAGCCATTGCTGTAGTCCTTTGCTCGTTGCCCTGCTGTGTCCGTGCTCACGGCCAAATTCAGGGGTGAATTTTCATTTCGGAGACTGTCTGAGGGGGTGCCAGTCAAGAATTTTTTCGGACCAGCCGTCGGCGCAAACTTGTCTGTTTCCCTTTCGGCCGCTGCCCTATCACGACGATCAGGCACGGCAAAGCCGAAGCGCAAAGCTGTTTTGGAAACGCGCTTAAATCCGCCGGTAAGGCGTGCCACTTGCGTGAAAGGCACTTTGTTTGCGGTCACAACTTCCATCACTTTTCTGTTGAAACTGCAGACCTGCGCAGTCCGGGCTATGTTTTCGAGATGAATCTGACATTTCTGCGGCATTTTTTGGCCGTGAATGATGTCGGCAGTTTCCTGCCGTAAATTGCCGCGCCGCACACACGGCGGGAATTGAAATGGTGACGCGACTTGGCACACCTGAAATCTGCTCATTCGCGCCTTGGCGTCTGGTTCAGCGGCCCTTGCCGCCCGAAAGGTCAAAAGCCGTTGCGCCCGAAACCTGAACCGACACAGCGCTGCCATGCGAGTCGCCTCGTGCTTATTGTCTTTTGTTAGAAAGGCGCTCAGCCGACTCGATCGAAGCCGCTTATACCCTATCCGAATGGCTTATTTTTTTTGCTCGACCCTTGGTCATACCCGAATGGGATCATCCTTATGAAGAGTTGCAGCTTTTCTGTTTTTTAACGATTCATTCATTTTTGCGTCTGGCCAAAAGATCGTTCTTGAAAGGTATTTTTTTATGGCAACTCCAATTTTGGACGGATCTATCATCGACTGGTCTGCGGCAACGCGGCTTGATTCGGCTGCAACGGGGGTTCCCGGCTACGCACTTTATGGGCAGGGCGATGCAACCTCATTTTACTTTGCCATTTCCGCGCCACCGAACACCGTCGTCGGCGCGAATACGACGATCTGGATTGATACCGATTTGAATACCACAACCGGCTATTCCATTTTTGGCCAGGCAGGTGCGGAATACAACATCAACATTGATCGTTTGGGTGTCGTGCGCCTTTACACCGGTGGCGCGGGCGCGACCGAAGTCGCGGTGCTGACATCAGCGTCAAGCGCCGATGGATCGGTGATCGAGATCGCATTGCCAAAGACGCTTATTGGCGGCTCTGACCTGGTGCGGGTCTATGCCGATGTAAACGATGCCACGTTCCTGCCGAATTCTTATACCGGCACGAATTTCCTTGTCGACGCCCGGCCGCCGGTCACTGTGGGTGCAGTGATCATCGACGGCACCGTCAGCGAATGGGCCGCCGATACCCGGCTGGACACCGCCACAAGCGGATCGGCTGCCGTCGCAGTTTACGGCGATGCACAGGCTGGCGCGTTTGTTTTTGCCATCGCAACAAATGGCCTGCAGATCGGTCCGGGAACAACGATCTGGCTGGACACCGATGTGAACCGATCCACGGGTTTTCATATCTTCGGGGCACCGGGCACCGGGGCTGAATACAACGTGAACATCACTGCGGACGGCGTGGCAAAGCTTTACACAGGTGGCGCCGGACAAACTTTCGTCGCCGATATCACTTACCGCACCAATGCCGACGGCACAGGTCTTGAACTTGCCATCCCGCGCAACCTGTTGGGAATGACTACGGCCACGCCGGGGGCTGTGCGCGCTTATGTTGATGTGAACAACGCCGTGTTTGATCCGTCGAATTACGCAAGCACCAGCTACATCGTTGCCGAAGATGGGCCTGCTGCCTCGGCCTCGCAGCGCATCGCGATCGTTTATTCCGAAACCTCAGCGGCAAGCTTTTACGACAAAACGGCATATGGCCAGCTTTTCATGTCCGCCCAAAATCAGGCTCGTCAGGCCGGGCTGCCGTTTGATCTTCTGTCTGAATCCGATCTTACCAACGTGGCCATGTTGTCGCAATACAAGGCAATCGTATTTCCCGGCTTTCAGAACGTGCAGGCAAGCCAGCTTGACGCGATCGAGTCTGCGCTGACGCAAGTTACCAAAATATATGATGTCAGCCTGATCGCTGCTGGCAACTTCATGACCAACACCGAAACCGGTTCCGCCATTTCTGGCGATTCCTATGCAAGAATGAAGTCGTTGCTTGGCGTCACCTTGGAGCAATCTGGTGCCACCTTCGGCGTAGAAGTTGTGGCCGGGTCATCTGCCAACCCGATCCTTGAAACCTACACCCCAGGCTCCATCGTCGGCAATTATACTAATACGGGATACCAGTCTTTCGTTGACGTGACAGGGCAAGGCCAAGTGCTGTTCAATCAGCGCGTGCATCTGACTGCTGGCACGTCCCTTGACGTGAACGGCGTCATTGCCACTACGACCGACGCACGCAATGTGCATTTTGCGTCTGACGCGCTGATTGGAAACAGCAATATCCTTGGTGAGGCTCTTGATTGGGTATTGAACGGCAATAATATTGACGTGTCTCTTTCGATGACGCGCGGGACCGCATTGTTCGACTCGCGCACTGATATGGATCAGTCGCAAGAGATTTCCGATGTCGTCGCACAAACGCCGAACATCTATGACAGTCTTTTGCCGATCGTGCAGGACTGGCACAACACTTATGGCTTTGTCGGATCGTTCTATGTGAACATCGGCGCGAACTATCCCGATCAGATGACCAATTGGAGCGTTTCCAAACCTATTTACGATAGCTTGATGGCCATGGGTAACAGCATTGGGAGCCATTCCTGGACCCACCCTGACAATACCAACCTTATGTCGAACTCAGACCCGCAACTCGCGGCCTTGCTGGCAATGGTGGATCCGCGGACCCCTGGCTCGGTGGACCCTGCGACGCTGACAGCCGCGCAAAAAGCGATTTTGTTTAATTCCTACACCTTCCAATTCGAATACTCGAAATACCTGCTCGAAAAGCAGTTGGGTGTGCCGATAACCGGGTTGGCTGTGCCGGGTGC
>JAYSPY010000066.1:0-34915 GCA_043721855.1 Pseudorhodobacter sp. | reverse complement strand
TAGCTTGTCAAGGTCGTTTTTTTCGTTGATCTCGATATCAAACACGTCGATGCCGGCGAATTTCTTGAACAGAACCGCCTTGCCTTCCATCACCGGCTTTGACGCCAGCGCGCCAATATTGCCAAGGCCCAGCACGGCGGTGCCGTTGGTAACAACGGCCACAAGATTGCCGCGCGCGGTATAACGGCTTGCGGTGGTTGGATCGGATTTAATCTCCAAACACGCCTCGGCCACACCGGGGCTATAGGCAAGGCTCAGGTCCTGTCCATTGGCCAGCGGCTTTGTGGCGCGTATTTCCAGCTTTCCGGGCTTGGGAAATTCATGATAATCCAACGCCGCTTGCCGTGCCGCGTCTTGCCGAGCATCGTCCATTCCATCCCCCTCAGAAAATATGGTTTAATATTAAACCATATTTTTAAAGCCACAAGCCACCTCGACCCGCGCCGCCTGCGAAACACCTTGTGGCACATCTTGCAAATTACACCCCGCGCCGCCACAGTGCATCCAAAAGGATGAAAAAGCCATGACTGAAACCCGCGCCGAAATCCGGTTGCCGACCCACGATTTGCGCGCCGATTTACCGTTTTATACCAAAGTGCTGAAGATGCGGCTGGATACGATTTATCCGGCTGATGACCCCGAAGTGGCGGTTTTGTCGGGGCATGGCCTGCGCCTGCGCCTGCAAAAGGGCGCGCCGGAAGGGCCCGGCATGTTGCGCATTTTAACCGATGATCCGAATGGTTTCGCAGATGGCGCGCGGGAATTGACCGCGCCAAATGGCACGAAGATTGAAATCGACGCATTGAACCCGCCGCTTGTGATGCCCGCGACCGAACACGCCTTTGTGGTGCGCAGACTGGCCGATCAGGCGCCATGGGTGATTGGCCGGGCGGGTATGCATTACCGCGATCTGGTGCCGTCGCGGCTTGGCGGGGCGATCATCGCCAGCCACATCCGCATTCCCGATGGTGGCCCGGTGCCAGATATGGTGCATTTTCATAAGGTTGGCTTTCAGTTGATCTTTTGCATCAAGGGCTGGGTCGATGTGGTCTATGAGGATCAAGGCCCGTCAATCCGGCTGACCGCAGGCGATTGCTTCATCCAGCCGCCGGAAATTCGCCACCGCGTGTTACAGGCGTCGGACGGGATCGAGGTGATCGAAATTGGCGTCCCCGCCGATCATGTGACCGAGATTGACCACGACATGACGCTGCCGACGCCGAACCTGTCGCCGGACCGCGAATGGCAGGGCCAGCGTTTTGTCCATAATGTCGGGGCCTCGGGTGCATGGGGCCCGCACCGTTTGCCGGGCTACAAGGCGCGCGATACCACCATCAATGCCGGCACCAGGGGTGTTGCGGGGGTGATGGTGGTGCGACCCGCTGGCGGCCCTGCGCAATGGACCAGACATCAAGGTGATATTCTGTTTACCTTCGTGATGGCGGGCGAAATGACCTTGGAAGGTGAAGGCAAAGCCCCCTACCGGCTGTCGCCCGGCGATGCCTTTGTCATCCCGCCGGGGCTCGCCACGCGCTATCATGACCCCAGCGATGATCTGGAATTGCTGGAGGTGGCATTGCCGGGGCATGTGCCAACAACGACCTTGTGACTTTCATTTCGGACTAAATATCCCGCGGGGGCAGGGGGGTGTGAACCCCGCCCGGTGCCTGCCTGATGCACAGTGCTTGCATCAAGGGTGATGCGGCCCCAAACTGCACAAAAGATTTTCATCCGGAGCCATTGAATGACCCTGCTTTCCGCCGCCACCACAGTGCGTGACAACGCCTACGCCCCCTATTCCCGCTTTAAGGTGGGGGCGGCCATCCGCGCTTCATCCGGCGTGATTTACTCTGGCTGCAACGTGGAAAACGTGGCCTATCCCGAAGGCACCTGCGCCGAAGCGGGTGCAATTGCTGCCATGGTTGCGGCGGGCGACACGGTGATTGCCGAAGTGTTGGTGATTGCCGATTGTCCAGATCCCGTGCCGCCCTGCGGTGGTTGCCGCCAAAAGATCGCCGAATTTGCGGCACCGGATGTGCGGGTGACGTTGTGCACCACGCAGGGAGCCACAAAAGTCATGACGGTCGCCGATTTGCTGCCGGGATCCTTCAGCGCCGCCCATATGGACCGCGCCTGATATGGATGCCCGCGCCATTATCGCGAAGTTGCGGATGGGCAAGCATCCAAGCCCGCAGGAACTGGCGTGGTTTGCCGATGGCTTGGCATCTGGCGGGGTCAGCGATGCGCAGGCAGGGGCGTTCGCCATGGCGGTTTGCCTGAATGGTTTGGGCGAGGCGGGCCGCGTGGCCCTGACCCGTGCCATGCGCGATACCGGCAAGGTTTTGCGCTGGGATATGCCGGGGCCGGTGGTCGACAAGCATTCAACGGGCGGTGTCGGCGATTGCGTTTCATTGTTGCTTGCCCCCGCGCTGGCGGCCTGTGGTGCCTATGTCCCGATGATTTCGGGGCGGGGTTTGGGGCATACCGGCGGAACGCTTGACAAACTTGAATCGATCCCCGGTTTTCGCACCGGATTGACCGAAGATCAGTTGCGCGCGCAGTTGAAATCCACCCACTGCGCCATCGTGTCGGCAAGCGCCGAAATAGCCCCGGCAGACCGCCGTCTTTACGCCATTCGCGATGTGACGGGCACGGTTGAAAGCATTGATCTGATCACCGCCTCTATCCTGTCGAAAAAGCTGGCAGCGGGGCTGGAGGCGCTTGTTCTGGATGTCAAAGTAGGCTCCGGCGCGTTCATGAAAACCCATGCCGAGGCCGAGGCTTTGGCGCGCGCGCTGGTCGCCACGGCGCAGGGGGCGGGCTGCATGACCACTGCGCTGATCACTGATATGAGCCAACCCCTGGCCACGGCGGCAGGCAATGCGCTTGAGGTGATCGAGGTGATGGAAACCCTGACCGGCACGTCGGTAAATGCCGCCCTTTGGGATTTGACGGCGGCGCTGGGCGGCGAGGCTTTGGCACTTGGCGGGATCGCAGTCGACGCCGACGATGGCGCTGCGCGGATTGAACAGGCGCTGGAATCGGGCGAGGCCGCCGAATGGTTTGGCCGCATGGTCACCGCCCAAGGTGGGCCTGCCGATTTTGTTGACCGCTGGCCAGACCGTTTGCCCGCAGCCCCGGTGATGCGCGAAGTGCCCAACCCGCATGAAGGCTATGTTTGCCGTATAGACGGCGAGGCGCTGGGCCAAGCCGTGGTGCATCTGGGCGGCGGGCGGCTGAAGGAGGGCGACCGCATCAATCTGTCCGTCGGCTTTTCCGATCTTGCCGGCATCGGCGAAGAGGTCAGCCGTGAGTTGCCCCTTGCCATGGTGCATGCCGCAACCGAGGCTGATGCAGACCGCGCCATTCGTGCCGTGCAGGCGGCCTATGTGTTTTCTGAAACTCCACCCGTAGACCCGCCGCTTATACATCAGAGGATATCATGACCCGCGCATTTTTGATCGTGATGGATTCGGTCGGTTGCGGCGGCGCGCCTGATGCGGCGGCCTTTGGCGATGCAGGGGCCAATACGCTGGCGCATATTGCGATTGCTTGCGCGCAGGGGGCCGCGGATGAAGGGCGTTTGGGACCATTAAAAATGCCAAATCTGGATGGACTTGGTCTGGGTGCTGCAATCAAACTGGCGTCGGGCGATACCGCGCCGGGCCTTGGCGCTGTGCCAACAGGCGGCTGGGGGGCGGCAACCGAAGTGTCGACGGGCAAGGACACGCCGTCGGGTCACTGGGAAATGGCGGGCGTTCCGGTGCCGTGGAACTGGACCTATTTCCCGGATGAAATCCCTGCTTTTCCGCCCGACGTGGTGGAAGAAATTTGTTATATGGCGGGGGTGCCCAAAATATTGGGCAATCGCCACGCGTCGGGCACCGATATTATCGAAAAGCTTGGCGCAGAACACCTGCGCACCGGCTGGCCAATTGTCTATACCTCGGCTGACAGCGTTTTGCAGATCGCGGCGCATGAGGAAAGTTTTGGTCTTGGCCGGTTGATCGCCCTGTGCCAAACGCTGGCCCCTAAACTTCACGCGCGCCGCGTGGGCCGGGTGATTGCGCGGCCCTTTACCGGTTATGTGGGGGCGTTTACCCGCACCGCAAACAGGCGCGATTTTGCAATCGAACCCCCTGCGCCTACCTTGCTGGATTGGGTGCAGGGTGCGGGGCGTGTCACCCATGCTGTGGGCAAGATCGGAGACATATTTTCAGGGCGCGGGATCACGCATCTGCACAAGGGAAAATCCGATGCTGAACTTTTCGAACATTTGATGCGCCTTGGCACCAGCGCCGAACCCGGTTCCTTGACATTTGCGAACTTCGTTGAATTTGACAGCCTGTATGGTCACCGCCGCGATGTTGCCGGATATGCCCGCGCACTGGAATGGTTCGACGCAAGGGTTGGCGAGTTTCTGCCCCTGCTACAGCCCGATGACATTGCGATTTTCACCGCCGATCATGGCAACGATCCCACATGGCGCGGCAGTGACCACACCCGCGAACGGGTGCCGGTTCTGGTGGCGGGGGCCGGGTCTGGTGCACTTGGCCTTTGCGCCTTTACCGATATTGCGGCATCGGTTGCCGCCCATTTGGGCGTGCGTGCCCCCGCCACTGGAAAAAGCTTTCTATGACCCTGATCACCCTGCCTAAAGTTGAACTTCATCTGCATCTGGAAGGCGCGGCCCCGCCCGCATTCATTCGCGGCCTCGCGCGCGAAAAAAATATGGATATCGCCGGAATTTTCGACGCGGATGGCAATTACGCCTTCACCGATTTCTGGCAGTTTCTTAAAGTCTACGAAGCGGCGACCGAGACGCTGAAAACCCCCGAAGATTACCAACGCCTGACCCTCGCGGTGCTGGAAGAAAGTGCGGCATCCGGCGTGGTCTATTCCGAGACGTTTCTGAGCCCCGATTTCTGCGGTGGCCGCGATCTGGTGGCATGGCGCGAATACCTGCATGCCATGCAAGAAGCGGCGGATATTGCCGAACGCCAAATGGGCATAACCCTGCGTGGGATCATCACCTGCATCCGGCATTTCGGGCCAGACAAAGCCCGTGAAACCGCGCGTTGTGCGGCCGAAACTGCGGGGGATTGGATTGTTGGATTTGGCATCGCGGGCGACGAAAAAGTATGCGCACCCAAAGACTTCGCCTATGCTTTTGATGTGGCGCGTGAAGCGGGTTTGCGCCTGACGGCCCATGCCGGTGAATGGGGCGGGCCGGAGTCGGTGCGCGATGCGTTGACTGCGCTGCGCGTCGAACGCATCGGCCATGGCGTGCGCGCGATTGAAGATCTTGCGCTGGTGGATGAATTGGCCGAACGCGGCATCGTGCTTGAAGTTTGCCCAGGGTCCAATATTGCCCTTGGCCTGTATAAAGACTGGCGCGCACATCCGATTGGTGAATTGCACCGTCGCGGGGTCAAGGTGACCATTTCCACCGACGATCCGCCGTTTTTCCACACCACGATGGCGAAGGAATACGACCGTTTGAACGCGGCGTTTGATTGGGATGAAGGGGTCTTTCAGGGTATTGCCCGCGCGTCCCTTGACGCCGCCTTCTGCGACGCCGATACCCGCACCCGTATATTGACCCGGCTGGAGGCTGCAGATGCTTGATCACCTGACAATCGTCACGCACCCCTTGGTGCAGCATAAACTGACCCTGATGCGCAACAAAGACACGTCAACCGCCGGATTTCGTCGTCTGCTGCGCGAGATCAGCCTTTTGTTGGCCTATGAGGTGACGCGCGAGCTGGACATGACCACCACCCGCATTGAAACGCCGTTGGAGCCGATGGATGCTCCGACATTGGATGGCAAAAAGCTGGCGCTGATCTCGATTCTGCGCGCGGGCAATGGGTTGCTGGACGGCATTCTTGAACTGATCCCGGCGGCGCGGGTCGGCTTTGTCGGGCTATACCGTGATCCCGAAACGCTGCAACCCGTGCAATATTACTGCAAGCTGCCAGATCAGTTGGAAGACCGGATTTCGATTGTGGTCGATCCGATGCTCGCCACCGGCAATTCATCGGTCGCAGCAGTGGATTTGCTGAAAAAAGCCGGTGCTAAAAACATTCGTTTCCTTTGCCTTCTTGCCGCGCCAGAGGGCATTGCCCGTATGAAAGAGGCGCATCCCGATGTGCCGATTGTGACCGCATCGGTGGATAGTCACCTGAACGATCACGGCTATATCGTGCCGGGCTTGGGCGATGCTGGCGATCGGATGTTTGGCACCAAATAGGGGCTGGGGGTTTACTCACACCCAAAGCTGCCGCATCGTCTTTTGCATATCGGGGTGGGAATCAGACATGCTGAACAAAGTCATCGTCTTGGCGTCTTTTGCAGCGTTTTGCAGCGTGGGAGTTGCTTTTGCGCAAGCCGACGGCCCTGCAGAACTGCCCGCCGCCGATTACGAAGGCCAAAGCTATGTCGACAGCAGCGGCTGCATTTTTCTGAAAGCGGGTTATGGCGGCGAGGCAACCTGGGTTCCGCGTGTGGGCCAGGACCGCAAGTCTATATGCGGGCAAGTGCCCACAAATGCAGTGTCCACCGCGCCTGAAGCGCCTGTTGTCCGTCAAACCCGTGTCAGACAGCAAAAAATCCGAAATGCGGCTTACACTGCGCCCGTGATGATTGGCTGCCCGGTTTCGGTGCCTGTTGCGCGCCGCTATGCCACCACAGATGGTGGGTCGGTGGTGGTTTGCACGGCAACCAATGGCAGCCTGACCGGGGCAGTGTCGCCGATTTATCCGGCGGGTTCGGGCGTTGGTGCGGCTTTGTCAAAAAACCGCATGTCGGGGGCAACCATTCCACTGTCGAATGGCCAGATTGCTGTGGCACAAGGCCAAGCATCCGCACCGCACAGCCCGGCAAAGGCCGCGCCAGATCCGATTGCTCGGGGCGGCAAGTTTTACGTGCAGGTCGGGGCCTTTGCCCAACCGTCGAATGCGGACGGCGCATCCGCACGCCTTGCGGCATTGGGATTGCCCGTGTCGAAGGGTAATTTTTCCAAGCATGGTCAAGCGTTGCAGGTTATTTTTGCAGGCCCCTTTTCATCGGGTGCCGATGCGCAAATGGCTTTGAATGCCGCGCAGGGCAATGGGTTTACAGACGCCTATATTCGCTGACGCCCAGTTAATTGATTTTCACTCAGTTTTTTCGTCAACACTCAGTCAGTCATTCGTCGCAGATCGCTTGCAGGCTGACCCAAGCCTCGTCCTGCATCAAAGGCGCTGGCGGCGCTGTAGCAAAGGGATCGTTTTGCACCAAAAACGCAGCCTCAGCGCTTGATGGCGCCAAAATCTGCGCAAAGGGCGTGCTTGGAACGCCTGCCATAGCAAAACTGGCCAATAGCGTGTCAGGTGCCAATGCAATCGGTGGCGTGTTCAACATCTTTTCGCCGTAGCCATCTAACGCGCCATCCGGCAAGTCGCCCGTGGTCAGCAGGCGCAGGGTTGCAACCAGCCCCGCATGTTTCAGCACCGGGATCAGCGGGTCGCGTGCCAGTGCCCTTGCATGTTCTGCCAACGCGGCCCCGGCGGCAGCTTGCGGGCCGTTTTGCGCGTCAAACAGGCTGCGCGCCAGTACGATCACATCGCCGGGCAAATGCAATGCGGGCGCTGGCCCAGCCCGCACGGCCAACAAAATCGGCGTATTTTCCGGCCCAAACAGGCGCTCTGACATCTCGGCCAGCGCTTTTTGTCCCAAGGGATGCGCACATGGCGCGCCCGTCAGCCGGATCACATCGCGCAGCGCCAATTCGCCAATTTCGGCGCGTTTGGCGGCGGGCACCACGGAGGCTGTGTGTTTTATCAAAGCCTCTGGCAGCCAGAAAACCCCCAAGCCAAGCACAATCAGCGTGGCCGCGCCGACCAAAGCACCACGCAGACGCCCCGGACGGGCTTTGCGCGTGGCAAGCGCAGCTTGTACGGTTTCAAGCGCCGCAATCATATCAGCATCGTCCAATTCCAGCGTTTCCGCCGCATCATGGCCGGGGGCGTATACTGCAGGTAACGCACCGGGATTGCGCCGTTCCAACGCCGGAAGCGACCAATGTGACAGGGCAAGATCGGTCTTTGGATCTGACAATATCAACGAGGCCGCGCCAAAGCTGACCACAACATTGCGGCGTTGATCCTGCGGCGTATCGCGCCAAAGGCCCGGGCTTTCCAGCTTTTGATATTTCTTTAACGCGGTCATGGATCAATCTGATTTATCTATGTTTTGACATTACAGGACACAGGGGCGCGCCACAATCACTTGGCCGGTGTGACGGCAAACTTCGCCAGCGCCATGTCGCTTTCCTTGGTGCGCAGACACTGGAATGCAGGTTTGATGGCCCAGACGGAGTGAATTGATCGAGAGACTGTTATGGCCGTGACCCAAGACCGCACATTGATGGCTGCGGGGGCAATTTTAATCTACGCCCTGCTGATTGCTTATGCCGATAATTATGTGCGGGTGATTGCAGCGGAGGGCGGGCTTTGGCAGTTTCATGCCACCCGTTCGGTGATTGCAATCGCGCTGATTGCGGTTTTGGCTAAGGTGGCGGGCAGGCGGCTGCGCCCGGTATCATGGCGGGCAGTGGTGGCCCGGTCGGCGATCCACGGCATTGCGATGTTGATTTATTTTGGCTGCCTGGCGTTTTTGCCGGTGGCGCAAGTGGCGGCGGGATTGTTCACCGCGCCGATCTTTGTGCTGCTGATTTCGCGGTTCGTGTATGGTCACCCCGTCGGGCCAATACGGATTGCGGCGGTGGCGTTGGGTTTTGTCGGCGTGGTCATGGTGCTTGGTCCGACGGCAATGCAAGGGGCCAAGCTTGCCGCCCTGCTGCCGGTTTTTGCCGGTGCGCTTTATGCGATGGGCAATGTCGCTACGCGCGAGTGGTGCCCGCAGGAAAGTGCCCAAACCCTGCTGACCGGGTTTTTTGCGGCCCTTGGTCTGTTTGGGATGATTGGGCTTGCGGTGTTGGCCGTGCTGCATGGGCCCGTGGAACTGTCTGGGGCCGTGCCGGACGGGGCGGATGGGTTTATTCAACGCGGCTGGGTGCAGCCTTCTGGCACTTTTCTGTTTTGGGTAACCGTGCAAGCGGTGATTTCGGTGGTTGGCGTGGGCCTGATGATCAAGGCCTATCAGATTGCCGAGGCAAGCCGGGTGTCGGTGTTTGAATATATCATCTTGCCCGCGTCGGCGCTTTGGGGCTGGTTGCTTTGGTCAGAGGTGCCATCGCTGCAGGCGGTGCTTGGCATGGCTTTGATCACCGCTGCCGGTGCAATGATCGCCATGCGCGCGCGTCAATCTGCGCTGAATTAATCTGCGGCTGTGTGACCCGCCACTGCTTCGCGCCAATGCCTGCGGCACAGGGATACGTAGGTTTCATTGCCACCAATTTGCATCTGCTCGCCGTCACGCAAAGCACTGCCATCCGGCCCCTTGCGCACCACCATCGTCGCTTTCTTGCCGCAAAAACAGATGGTTCTGACCTCACGCATTTCATCCGCCCAAGCCAGTAGCGCCGCCGATCCGGGGAAAAGTTCGCCCCTGAAATCCACCCGCAACCCATAGCACATGATCGGCACCCCCAGATCATCCACCGCGCGGGCCAGTTGCCAAACCTGATCTTTGGTCAGAAACTGCGCCTCATCAATAAAGACGCAAGCGATCGGGCTCAGGCCAAACCGAAGGCTGAGTTTGGCAAATAAATCCTCACCGGGCGCAAAGGTATCGGCAGGCTCACCAATGCCGATGCGGCTGGCAATGCGTCCGTCGCCCGCCCGGTTGTCAAACTGTGCGGTGATAAGATAGGTCGCCATGCCGCCTTCGCGGTAGTTGTGCGATGCCTGCAAAAGCGACGTCGATTTGCCCGCATTCATGGTGGAATAGTGGAAATACAGCTTTGCCATTTGTGGCCATTAACAGGTTGGAATGCACGCGTGCAAGCAGGGATGAACGCCAATGCGCAGCCAAAAACCAGGCTCGCCACCCGTGGCAGGGCAGTTAAAGACGACTGACTCGCAGAGGCCAGAACCCCCGACCTTTGCGTCAATCAGCACCCGCTTCTACCAAACTCGCAGCCCGCCGCACGGCAAAGGAAACAACAATGACCATCCTTGTCAGGACTTGTGCGCGGCGGACTTCTAAACACGTCAGCGCTGGGGACACCAACAACTTGTCACTGTTCGGGTTGCCCTGAACTGAAATATGAATGACAAATTCCATCTCAATGATTAATGGGAAAAGCAGGCGGGTTTTCCCCTCTGATGAGAAACGCGTATCTGGGGCAAATGCATGAGCGTTGATGGCTATTTGAAAAAGCACACCGAGGCTTTGGTCAAGGATGTTGGCATCGAAGCGGCTTGCGCGCTTACGGGCAAATCCAAGGCCACCTTGGGGCGATATTATTCTGACGCAGGCGAGCATGACGATCGTTTCATGCCGATTGATGTGGTCGCAGCGCTAGAGGCCGCAGCGCGGTTTCCGCATGTAACCTCTGCCTTGGCCGATCTGCGCGGCATCACGATGTCTTATGATACGGAACGCCGCAATTCGGCATCGACAGGCATCAACCAAGACGTGGTGCTGCTTGCACAGCGCTTTGGGCAACTGATGGCGGAATATGGCGCGGCCATTGGTGATGGCGTTATTTCGGTAAATGAGGCGAAGCGACTGCTTCGGGAAACCCTTGCGATTCAACAAGTTCTGCTGGAAATGAAGCTGAACCTCGAAGAAGAATCCAACTGACTGGATTGGTTAATTTTCGGTAAAGATGGCCCGCCTTTTGCAAAGCGGGCCGATATCGTTACACGCTGGCCGCTTTCGGGCGGCTTTGACCGGAATGGCGCACCGATTTGCGCGGCGCATTTTGTCCACCCTCTGGCCGGTTTGACGGCTTGGCGGATGGCTTGGCCGCAAAGCGGTTTGGTCCTGCGGGTTTCGCGCCAACTGGTTTTGCACCACCCGGTTTTTGCCCCTGCCGGGCTTGCGTGCCCTTGGGTTGCTGACGCCCGCCACGGTTTTGGTTTGACTTCGCCGCAGCCGAAATCGCATCGCCCGCCCATGGCGCGCCACCGATCACGGGCAAAGGCACTTTCAGCATTTTTTCAATCGCCTTGAATTCATCCATTTCGGCAGGCGCACAGAATGCAATCGCTTTACCCTCGGCCCCGGCGCGCGCGGTGCGGCCAATGCGGTGGACATAGTTTTCTGGCACATTTGGCATGTCATAGTTGTAAACGTGCCGAACGCCCGGAATATCAATACCGCGCGCCGCAACATCGGTTGCAACCAGCACATCCAGCTTGGCCTCACGGAAATCGGTCAGCGTGCGGTCGCGTTGGTTCTGGCTTTTGTTGCCATGAATGGACCCTGCGCTAAAGCCCCAGGATACCAGCAATTTCATAAGCTTTTCAGAGCCATGCTTGGTACGGCCAAACACCAGCGCCTGCTCACCCGGGTGACCCTTGAGGTAGCTTTCCAGCAGCTTGGCCTTGTCCCCTTGCGGGGTGAAATGCACGGCTTGGGTAATTTTTTCGATCGGCTTGCCGGGGGGGGCTACCTGCACCTTGATGGCGTTGCGCAAATAGGTTTCGGCCAGATCTTCGATCAGCTTCGGCATCGTGGCCGAAAACAAAAGAGTCTGCCGTTTCAAGGGGATGTGCTTTGCTATCTTCTTCAGGGCATGGATGAAACCCATGTCCAGCATCTGATCCGCTTCGTCCAGCACAAGGTAGGCGCATTGGTCCAGATTGACCGCGTTCCGTTCCAGCAGATCAATCAAGCGACCCGGCGTTGCGACCAGCACATCGGTGCCTTTGGCCAAGCGTTCGGTCTGGCGGAAAATGCTTTGGCCGCCGGTAACCGTATGCACTTTGCACGAGGTGCCTTTGGTGAAAACCTCAAGGTTTACAGCGATTTGCGCGACAAGTTCGCGCGTTGGCGCAAGGATCAGCGCACGCACGTTGCGTGGGCCGGGCGGGTGGCCGATATCCAATAGGCGGTGCAGCAAAGGCAAACCGAAGGCGGCGGTCTTACCGGTGCCGGTTTGCGCCAGCCCCATCAGATCGCGCCCTGCCATGATGTGCGGAATGGCCTGAACTTGAATAGGGGTTGGTGTGGTAATGGTGGTTTTAGCCAATGTTGCCAGTATCTTGGGCGATAGACCCAGGTCTGCAAAAGTCGTCATCATAGTCTTTCCGACGGCCAAATGCCGCCTGTCCGGCCCCGCGTTTGCGAGCCCGGCAGTGGGAAGCGCCGCCTGCCTCGTACCCGGCTTTTGCCGGACACCGTAGGAAGCGCGGAACCCCTGCGTGCGGTGGGAACCAATGTCGGGGCCTTACACATGCTCACGCGGCACGGGCTCTCCGATAGTGGCCAAATGGGGGATTTTGGGCGATAAGTCAAGGGGAGGGGGGCACGTCTTGATTGCGTCTTCTTTCCGTCTCTACGCGCGGTGGAAGGTGAAAAGGTTTTTTCGGGCTGTAGCACCTTTTCCGACAAGTCTGTTGCCCCGACATTTCGGGATGCGGGTCGCCCACATCGGCGGTGTTTTGGCCGGGCTTGGGGCAGGTGTATGCTGCCATCCTGTATTTGTGACTTTATGCCGGACCGGGCATAGGCCAATGCCTTGCGTCATGGATGCGTAAACCAGCGAAATGCCTGTTGGCATGGCCATCAGCGGCTTAAAGGCCGAAGGCCAATTGCGTCCCGTTGTTTCACCAGATGGCCGGCCATGTGCAGTGTGAGAGTGGCGTGACGGCTGCGCCGCCATTGCGAGGCGGCGGCTTCCGCTGGCGGCGGGATGCCATCATGCGCGCGCAGGTCAATCGCGGTGTGGCGATTGCATCGGCCTGTCACCTATCGCAGGCGGGCGATCTTCAGGCTATTTCGGCGTCATCGTCGCCGGTGCCCCGCCCTCAAAGCGGTTGCCATGCCGATGATCACATGCCGCCTCCTGCATCTGCAAATGCAGTGCCGTCCCGGTATAAGGATGCGCGCGGGCGAGGTCTTCGTCGAAGTCGATCCCCAGACCGGGCGCGTTGGACGGGATAATATATCCGTCTTCCCATTTGATCGTGTTCTTGATCAGTGCCAGATGAAAGCTGCCGCCGGTTTCTATCGTCTCGGCGATCAACAGATTCGGGATCGAGGCCGCGAAATGCACGTTGGCCGCCCATTCCACCGGGCCTGCATACAGATGCGGGGCCATTTCAGCGTTGAAAACCTCGGCCATGGCGGCGATTTTCTTGGCTTCCCATATGCCGCCGACACGGCCCAGGGCGGGCTGCAATATCCGCACGCCGCCATGGCGTAGCAGCGCGCCAAATTCGGCTTTGGTGGTTAACCTTTCCCCGGTTGCCAGCGGAACCGACACATGCTTCGCGATCTCGGCGAATTCCAGCAGATTGTCTGGCGGGCAGGGTTCTTCATACCAAAGCGGGTTGAACGGCTCGATGGCCTTGCCCATCCGGATTGCGCCGGGCGTGGTGAACTGGCCATGCGTGCCAAACAAAAGATCGGCGCGGTCGCCCACCGCATCGCGGATGGCTTTGCAGAACGCCACCGACCGCGTGATATCTGACATCGCAGGTTCATGCCCGCCACGGATTGTATAGGGACCAGCGGGATCAAATTTGACGGCCGTGAAGCCCATGTTTACGTACCGAAGCGCCGCTTCAGCGGCAGCATCCGGATCAACCCAGAAGCCCGCGGATTCTTTTCCGGGTTCAGGATAAAGATAGGTGTAAGAGCGGATTTTTTCGTTCATCATGCCGCCCAGCAGCGCCCAGACCGGGCGGTTGCGGGCCTTGCCCAAGATATCCCAGCAGGCAATCTCCAGCCCCGAAAAAGCGCCCATCACGGTGGGATCGGGGCGCTGGGTGAAGCCCGATGAATAGGCGCGCCTGTACATCCATTCAATGCTTTCGGGGCTTTGGCCCAGCATGTGGCGTGCGAAGACATCCTCGATCACCGCGATCATCGCCTTTGGGCCAACGGTCGAGGCATAGCATTCGCCGTAGCCCACGATGCCATCATCCGTGGTCAGTTTGGTGAAAATCCAGTAGCGGCCACCCCATCCCGGCGCGGGAGGGGCAACTACGAAAATCTCCAGGTCTTTCAGTTTCATGGCAGCCCCCGTTTTAGCCAAACTAGCCGTCAGGCCACAGCCTTTTCGCGCGGGGACGCGACAAAAACAAGCACGCCTACGACCATTAGGGCCGCTGACAGCAAAAATGGCGCGCCGGGCAGAAACACGGGCGCATCGGGCGCGGTAAAGATGCCGAAAATCCATGTCATCACCAAGGGCGCCAAAATCATCGCCAGCGCATTCAGCGAGGAATTGATGCCTTGCAATTCGCCCTGCTGATCTACGGGTGTTGCCCGGCTAAGCATCGCTTGCAACGCGGCTCCGGTCACGCCGCCAAACGCCGCCCATGGGGTAAAGACCAGCGCCAGAAGGCCCGAGGTGGCAAAGCCGTAAAAGCCGTAGCTGCCGACCTCGACCACCATGCCGATGGTTGCGGTTTTGCGTTCGCCGTAGCGGCGGATCATCGGGGCGACCAGCGTGGCCGAGACCACGGCGGAGAATATGCCGAACACCGCCAGGGACAGGCCGATCCAGCTGGCGTTCCAGCCAAAGGCGGCCTTGCCGTAGTAAGACCAGATGGAGGGCCAGACGTTGAAGGTCAGCGCATAGATGAAGCTGACCAGCAAAAGGCGGTTCAGGCCGGGCAGGCGTTTGATGGCGGCAAAAGATGCCAGCGGGTTGGCCCGCGCGAGGCTGAACTTGCGGCGGTTCTTTGGGGCGAGGCTTTCGGGCAGCACCAGAAAACCAAACACCAGATTGGCCGCAGCAAGCCCCGCTGCCACCCAAAACGGCGCGCGCGGGTCAATGCCTGCAACCAGCCCGCCAATGATGGGGCCGGCCACGAAGCCCACGCCAAAGGCCGCCCCAATCAGGCCAAAGCGCTTGGCGCGGTCATCCGGGGCAGAGATATCGGCGATGAAGGCGGATGCGGTGGAATGTGTCGCCGCCGCGATGCCCGCCACGATCCGCGCGGCGAGCAGCAGCCAGATCGTTTGCGCCATGGCCATCACCACATAATCCAGCACCATGACCACAAGTGATATCAGCAAGATCGGGCGGCGGCCGAAACGGTCTGACAGGTTGCCAACGATCGGCCCCACCAGAAACTGCATCACCGCAAAGGAAGCGGTCAGCACACCGCCCCATTTCGCCGCCTGCGATAAGGTGCCATGCGTCACTTCGGCCATCAGATCCGGCATGACCGGGAATATCAGGCCAATGCCGATGGTATCCAGCACCACGGTCGCGATGATGAAGATCAGGGCCAGACGGCTGCGGTCGGGCGTTGCGCGGGTGTCGGCCGGTTCAGACATGGCCTATTTCTTTCAGGAACGTGGTCAGGGCATCGGCATAGGCGTGGGGCCGCTCCACAAATGGCAGATGGCCGCCGCCCCGGATCAGCGCAAAGCGGCTGCCGGGGATCAGGTCTGCGGTTTCGCGCACCAGATCAGGCGGGGTGGCGGCATCTTCGGACCCGGCGATGGCAAGGGTGGGCAGGCGCAGGCTGGCGGTTTGGGTGTAGAAATCGGTGCCGGCGATGGCGGCGGCGCAGCCGGTATAGCCTTCTGGATTGCCGTTGAGCAGCAGGTTTTGCCAGTGGGCGATGTCTGGTGTGGCCCGGAAGGCGCGGGAAAATGTGCGCTCTGACGCGCTTGCGTTGATCGCGGCAAGGCCGCCTGCGCGCACGGCTGCGATGCGGTCTTGCCAGACACTTTTGGTGCCGATTTTGGTGGCGGTGTTGGACAGGACCAGCCCGCGCACAAGGTCAAGGCGTTTGATCGCAAGACCTTGGGCCACAAGGCCACCCATGGATAGGCCAAGGTAGACGCAATCGCGGATGTTCAGATGATCCAGCAGCCGTTCCGCATCGGTGATCAGCGCACCCATGGAATAGGGCGGCGGTGGCGTATCAGAGGCCCCGTGGCCCCGGTGATCATAGCGCAGAATGCGCAATGTGGGCGGCAGCAGGGCGATGACATGATCCCAAATGGTCAGGTTGAACCCCAGCGCGTGGCTCAGGACCAGAACCGGACCGGTGGCGGCACCGTCAAGGCGGTAGTTGAGGCGCAGATGGGGCAGATAGGCCAATGGCATATCAGACGCCCATTGTCAGGC
The DNA here is from genome assembly GCA_043721855.1 of Pseudorhodobacter sp. GTDB lineage: Bacteria > Pseudomonadota > Alphaproteobacteria > Rhodobacterales > Rhodobacteraceae > JACMNW01. The sequence continues at coordinate 18,705 of JAYSPY010000066.1, read as the reverse complement.
ATTGGGCAAAGACATCGGGATCAACGTTACCCCCTGTGGCGACGGCGATCACGGCGTTCCCTTCGATGTGGTCGGGCCTGAACAGGGCTGCAGCCAGTGCCACGGCGCCGCCCGGTTCAAGCACGATTTTCAGGCGTGCAAAGGCCAGGGCGACGGCCTGCATCGCCTCGGCATCTGTCACCACAAGGCCGGGGCCGCAAAGGCGTTTCAGGATGGGAAAGGTAATGTCACCGGGTTGCGGCGTGATGATGGCGTCGCAGATTGATCCGCTAAGTGCGGCGTTGCGCTGAATGGACCCAGCGGCCAAGCTGCGGGTGACATCGTCGAAATTGGCGGGCTCGCAGGGCCGGGCGCGCAGGCCGGGCGCGCGGGCTTCCAGCGCCAAGGCCATGCCAGAGGTCAGCCCGCCACCGCCACAACAGACCAGAACGTCGGCCTGGGTGATGCCTTCGGATGCCGCTTGCTGCGCTATCTCCAGACCAGTCGTGCCTTGCCCCGCGATCACCTGAGCGTCGTCATAGGGTTTGATCAGGGTCAGGCCACGCGCACGGGACAGGGTTGCGCCAATGGCATCGCGGTCTTCTGTAGCGCGGTCGTAAAGCACCACTTCGGCGCCCAATGCGCGGGTATTGTCCAGCTTCAGGCGGGGCGCATCGGCGGGCATGATGATGACGGCGGGGATGCCGTGCAGTTTCGCGGCAAGCGCCACGCCCTGTGCATGATTGCCCGATGAAAACGCAATGACCCCGCGTGCGCGCTGTTCGGCTGGCAGCGCCGATACCGCCGACCAGCCGCCGCGAAATTTGAACGATCCGGTATGCTGCAAGCATTCGGCTTTGACGAATACGCGCCTGCCCGCGATGTCGTCAAGGAACGGCGATGACAGCAGCGGCGTTACCCGCGCGCGGCCTGCAAGCCGGGTGGCTGCGGCATTGATCATGGCGATTGAGGTCATGCGACAGCTTTCAGAAAGGCGTGAATGGCGGTCAGGCTTTCAGGCTCGTCCAGAAAAGGAATATGCGCGCGGTCGGGGACGGAGGCATAGATCATATCCGGGCGGAGGCGGCGCATCTGGTCTGCCGTATCTTGCGACAAAAGATCAGAATTTGCGCCCCGGATCAGGGCGATGGGAATGCCTGACAGCGCATCAAACAGCGGCCACAGATCAACGGGCGGGCCGTCGAATGCTTTGCGAAAGGCATCGCCAAGGGCAGGGTCGTAGGTGATTTTCAGGCCGGTTTCGGTGGCAATAGCGTGTTTTTGTGCCTCTGCCAGCCAGCGGCTTTCGGGCACGTTGTGAAAGCCCGGCAAGAATTTGGCGTAAGTATCAGCCAGCGCCTGATGGGTTTTGGCCACAGGATTGCGGCCGACATAGACCAAAATGCTATCCAGCCCGGCGCGGTTGATCACCGGGCCGATGTCATTCAGGCACAGGCCCATCAGGTGCTGCTTGGCCATTGCTGCCAGCAACATCCCGATCAAGCCGCCGCGCGAAGTGCCCAGCACGGCAAAGCGGTCAACCCCCAGATGATCCATCAGCGCCAGCGCATCGGCGGCCTCTTGTGGCACGGTATAGCTGCAGGCCCCGGTCCATGCCGACCCGCCTCGCCCGCGGTAATCCATACGGATCATGCGACAGGGCGGCAAATGCGGCGCGAGATAATCGAAATCCGCCATGGTGCGGGTCAGGCCGGAAAGACACAGCAGGGGCAGACCGGTGCCATGATCGCTGTAAGCCAGCGTTGCACCATCCGGGGTCGTGAAGAACTGTGTCATCGCAGGCTCCGTTTCGGGGCAAGGTGTCACAGCCCGCCCGGCGGCGAAAGGGGGCGCGGCAACGCGGTGCTTGAAGCGGCGCGCATCTGCGCCTAAAGGCAGGGGCGGATTTAAGGGCGGAAGATATGGCCAAGGATACTGGTGAAGAACGGGTAGCTTCCAGACAGGTGGGGGCGTTGCGCGGGCTGGTGCCGTTTTTGGTGCCGTACCGCAAGAACAGCGTCTTTGCACTGGCGGCTTTGGTGCTGACGGCGGGGGTCAGTCTTCTTTTGCCATTGGCTGTGCGCCGCGTGGTGGATGGGTTCAATTCCGGTGATACCAGCTTGCTGGACCAGTATTTTGGTGCGGCATTGGCGATTGCGGCGCTGTTGGCGCTGGGCACTGGCTTGCGGTATTACCTTGTCACTCGGCTGGGCGAACGGGTGGTATCAGACATTCGTCGCGCCTTGTTTGACCGCGTTATGGCGATGAGCCCGGCGTTTTTTGAACGCATCCTGACCGGCGAGGTGTTAAGCCGGCTGACGACGGATACCACGTTGATCTTGTCGGTAATCGGATCATCGGTGTCGATCGCGCTGCGCAACATATTGATTTTGCTGGGTGGATTGGTGCTGCTGATGCTGACATCGGCCAAGCTGACGGGGTTGGTGCTGCTGATCGTGCCTGCCGTGGTGGTGCCGATTATCGTGCTGGGCCGCCGTTTGCGCAGGCTGTCGCGCGAAAATCAGGATTGGATTGCCAATTCGTCAGGGTCCGCATCCGAAGCCTTGTCATCGGTGCAAACCGTGCAGGCGTTCACACATGAAGCGCGCACCAAGGCGGCCTTTGCCGAGGTCACCGAAAAGGCTTATCAGTCGGCGCGCACCCGGATCAAGACGCGGTCGCTGCTGACCATGATCATCATTTTCCTGACGTTCAGTGGCATTGTTGGTGTTTTGTGGATCGGCGCGCGCGATGTTCGGGCGGGCACGATGACACCCGGCGAATTGGTGCAGTTTCTGATTTATGCGGTGATGGTGGCGGGGTCGGTTGGTGCGCTGTCGGAAATATGGGGCGAATTGCAGCGCGCGGCGGGGGCGACGGAGCGGTTGGTGGAACTGCTTGGCACCACCGATTCAGTGCGCGATCCTGTGGCACCAAAGGTTTTGGCGCGGCCTGTCAAGGGCGCGATCGAGTTTCAGGATGTGCGGTTCAACTACCCCACCCGACCAAGTATCTCGGCGCTGGACGGGGTTAGTTTGACAGTGGCACCCGGTGAAACCGTGGCACTGGTGGGGCCATCAGGGGCGGGAAAAACCACGATTTTGCAACTGATCATGCGGTTTTATGACCCGCAGGCGGGCGTGGTGCGGCTGGACGGCATTGATCTGTGCGACATGGCACGGGATGATTTTCGCCGCGCCATCGCGATGGTGCCGCAAGATCCGGTAATCTTTGCCATGTCTGCGCGCGAAAACATTCGTTTTGGGCGGCCAGAGGCGACGGACGCCGAGGTGGAAGCCGCCGCTGTTGCCGCATCGGCGCATGGGTTTCTGGCAGCATTGCCCGAAGGCTATGACACATGGCTTGGCGAGCGTGGCGTGATGCTGTCTGGCGGGCAAAAGCAGCGCGTGGCGATTGCGCGGGCGATTTTGCGCGATGCGGCGGTGCTGCTGCTGGATGAGGCCACATCGGCGCTTGATGCGGAAAGCGAACGCGATGTGCAGGCGGCGGTCGAAGCGCTGTCCAAGGGGCGCACGACGCTGGTGGTGGCACACAGGCTGGCCACGGTGAAACGCGCTGACCGGATTTTCGTGTTTGATCAGGGTCGTATTGTCGCCACCGGCAGCCATGATGCCTTGGTGGCAGAAGGCGGGCTTTACGCGCGGCTGGCCCGGCTGCAATTTACGGATGGGCAAGTCTAAGCGCCGCTTTAGGGGGAAATTCGGTAGAGTTTCCCCTTCGCGCAGATTTAGCAGCCAATTTTGGTGACGTGGCGTAGAGGAGCCACGCAATGCTTGTCTCAAATCCCAATCCAATCCATCCTGAGGACGGAGAGAATACCTGCGGCGATAACGCAGGATTTTGGGGAGGAAGACGATGCTGAACTTCACAACACGGCAAAGCGTGCAGGCGATCGAGGCGCAGGGGGCTTGGGACACACTGGATGTGGCCAAAAGCATTTATCAACTGCTAAGCCGCACCAAGGCCGCCCATGGCGGCAAAGATGCCGTGACATTTCAGCTGACCGCTGGGCCAAAAGACCGCGCCGAAACCTTAAGCTGGAACGCGCTGCATGGGCGTGTGACGCAGGCGGCCAACCTGTTTCGGTCGCTTGGCATCGGTGAGGCCGATGTGGTGGCCTATGTTTTGCCCAACAGCATGGAGACGGCGATCACCCTGTTGGGCGGTGCGGTTGCGGGCATTGTCAGCCCGATCAACCCGCTGATGGAACCCGACCAGATAGCCGCCATCTTGCGTGAGACGAAGGCGAAGGTTGTGGTCACGCTGCGGTCGTTCCCGAAAACCGAACTGGCACAGCGCGTCGCGGAAGCGGTGCGTTTGGCTCCGGGCGTGAAAACTGTGCTGGAGGTCGATCTGAACCGTTACCTCAGCCCGCCGAAATCCTGGATCGTGCCGCTGGTGCGCCCGAAAAACCCGGTGCAGCACAGCGCGTCGGTCAAGAATTTCAATGCGGAATGCGCGCGCCAGCCGGAGGGTGAACTGACCTTCCAAGATACCACAACCGACCGCGTTGCCGCCTATTTTCACACCGGCGGCACCACGGGTATGCCGAAGGTCGCGCAACACCGGGTGTCTGGCATGATTTACCAAGGCTGGGCGGGCGGCAACCTGATCTTCACGCCCGATGATGTGGTGATCTGCCCGTTGCCGCTATTTCATGTTTTTGCCGCCTATCCGATCTTGATGTCGATGGCGACCAGCGGGGCGCATGTGGTGTTTCCAACCCCGGCTGGCTACCGCGGCGAAGGGGTGTTTGATAATTTCTGGGCGCTGATCGAACGCTGGCGCGTGACCTATATGATCACGGTCCCCACCGCCCTTGCGGCCCTGTTGCAACGCCCGGTCAATGCAGATGTCAGCAGCCTGCGCGGGGCTGTTTCGGGGTCATCACCGTTGCCCCTTGAACTTTATCGCCGGTTTGAAAAGGCCACCGGCGTGCAGATTATCGAAGGCTACGGGCTGACGGAATGCACCTGTCTTGTGTCGTGCAACCCGGCCGAGGGGATCAAGAAAAGTGGGTCAGTCGGACTTGTGCTGCCCTTTACCGATGTGCGCATCGTGCATATTGATAGCAGCGGCGCAGTTGCACGCGACTGCGGTGTTGATGAGGTGGGCGAAATCTGCATATCCAACCCCGGTGTCAGCGTTGGGGCCACCTACACCGAGCCTGACAAGAACAAGGGCCTTTATGTGATGGATCGCTATTTGCGGTCTGGTGATCTGGGGCGCATTGATGCCGACGGTTATCTGTTTATCATCGGGCGCGCCAAGGATCTGATCATTCGCGGCGGCCACAACATAGACCCCGCGCTGATCGAAGAGGCGTTGATGGAACATCCGTCGGTGGCGTTTGCCGGGGCGATTGGCCAACCCGATGCCCATGCCGGCGAATTGCCCTGCGCCTATGTTGAATTGGTCAAGGGGGCCGCCACCGATGTGGAAGATTTGTTGGCCTTTGCGCGCGAGCATATTTCCGAAAAGGCGGCGTGGCCCAAACATATCGAACTGCTGGATGAACTTCCCAAAACCGCTGTTGGCAAGGTGTTCAAGCCCGATTTGCGGCGTCTCGCGATTACCCGCATTTACGATGCCGCCTTGGCACAGGCCGGTTTGCCCGTGGTTGTACAGCGCGTGGTTGAGGACAAAAAGCGTGGGCTGGTGGCGCAGTTGCACAAAACAGGGGCCGTTGATGATGCCGCTGTGACGGCGGTTTTGGGAGAATTTATCAACCCGTGGGAATGGTATAAACCTGCCTGAAGCCGTTCAGGGTGTAGCGTCGGTATCCATCCAGATCGTCACCGGGCCGTCGTTGATCAGGTGCACCGCCATATCTGCGCCGAAAATGCCATTGGCTGTGGCGATGCCTTCGGCTGCAATCAGGGCGGTGAAATGATCATAGAGACGTTTTGCCTGCTCCGGCTTGGCGGCCGTGGAAAAACCGGGCCGATTGCCGCGCAAATCGGCGGCAAGGGTGAACTGGCTGACAATCAGCGCCGCCCCGCCCACATCGCGGAGCGACAGGTTCATCTTGCCCGCCTCATCACGGAAAATGCGCAACTTGGCGATCTTGCTGGCCAAAGTTTGCGCCTGCACATCGGTGTCGCCGTCCATCGCACAGATCAGGACCAACAGGCCGGGACCGATCTGGCCCGTGATTTCACCGTCAACGCGGACCGACGCTTCGCTGACCCGCTGAATAAGCGCTTTCACAACCTGGCGGCTTTCATAATTCATGGGCCCAAGGCGGGTTGGCACCGGGGCGCGAACAGGTGATGGCGGCAGCCCTTGTGCCAAGCGACAAGGCATTGCGAAGCGCATCATCCGACAGGGTGGCCACTTGTGTCTTGGTCAGCAACCCGTCCCTATCCAGCGATACCAGGAACCCCGCGTTGAAGGTATCGCCCGCGCCCACGGTATCGGCCACGGTGATCTTTGGCGCAGCCACCTGCACAGATCCGCGCGCGGTATAAGCGGTGGCGCCTTTTGATCCTTCGGTGACCAGCACAACCTTGGCCCCCTTGGCCAGCAGCGCCTGCGGATCGGTCTTGCCATACAGCCATTCGCTGTCTTCATCCGACAATTTGACGATATCCGACAGGCCGATCATCCGGTCGATGCGGGCGGTAAAGGCGGCGCGATCCTGCACAAAGGTCGGGCGCACATTGGGGTCTGTCATCGTGACGCGGGTCGCCGCTTCGCGGGTCAGCAACGCCTCCAGCGCCGTGCCGCACGGTTCCACCGCCAGCCAGATCCCGCCGGTGAAATAGGCTTTGATCGTGTCGGGCAACGCGGGCATATCGGCGAGCGTCATCATCCGGCCGGCGGTGTTTTCATCATAGAAAAAGTAGCTGGCATGGCCATCGGTCAGTTTTACAAAGGCCAGCGTGGTGGGCCTGTCCGACAGCACCGCATGGTCGAGGTTGACGTTCGATGCCAGCAGCGTTTCGCGCAACACATCGCCCATCAGGTCACTGGAAAGCCCGGTCAGAAACGATGACGCCGACCCAAGACGCGACAGCGCGATTGCCGTATTCATAACCGCGCCCCCCGCATAGGGGGCAAAGCACGGCTCGCCTGCCGGGCTGGTCCGGGGCAGCATGTCGATCAGGGCTTCGCCAACGCTTAGAATCATGGATTTGTCCTTTGGCCGTATTTTATCCAGCATAGCCGAGGCGGCAATATTGGCGCAAACAGGCGTCGTTCAAGCTGTGAAATAAGCCGCGAGATTGCTGCGAATACGTGCCAGCGGGGTATCGCCGGAGATGTCCGGCACGAAATTTTGCCCGGTGATCGCTTCATAGGCGGCGATGTAAGTGGCGCTGGTGGCGGCGATCATATCGGCGGGAATTTCGGGGACCGGGTCTTTATAGGGATCGCAGCGTGCGGCGACCCAGGCGCGGATCACGTCTTTGTCGAACGAGGGGGGGCGGGTGCCCGCGTTGAACGCCGCCTCATAGCCATCGGCGATCCAGTAGCGAGAGCTGTCGGGCGTGTGCATTTCATCCGCGATCAGAATGCGTCCGGTGGCATCGGTGCCGAATTCGTATTTCGTATCGCACAGGATCAGGCCACGCTCAGCCGCCATGTTTTGGCCCCGCGCGAACAGGGCGAGGGAAATGGCTGCGACCTCGTCCCATTGGGCAGGGGTCAGCAGGCCGGTTTTTATAATGTCATCCGCCGTCAAAGGTTCATCATGGCCGCCGTCGAAGGCTTTGGTTGTGGGGGTGATGATGGCCGCAGGCAGGGCCTGATTGTCGCGCAGGCCGTTCGGGAAAACATGGCCGTACATCGCCCGCTGCCCGGCCTTGTACTGCGTCAGGATCGAGGTGCCGGTGGTGCCCGCAAGATAGCCGCGCACGACGATTTCGACGGGAAGGATGTCCAGACGCTGGCCGATCACGACATTCGGGTCGGGGTAGGAAATCACATGATTGGGGCAGATATCGCCAGTTCGGTCGAACCAGAACCGCGCCACCTGCGTCAGAATCTGGCCCTTGAACGGGATCGCGGCCAAGATGCGGTCAAAGGCGGAAATCCGGTCAGACGAGATCAGGATGCGGCGCGGGCCGTGGTCATGGGTGGCAGGCAGATCGTAACAATCGCGGACCTTGCCGAAATAGGGGTTCGGAAGTTCGGGGATATGAGCGTGATCAAGGATGCGGGTCAAGGCGGGCTCCGGGTGGGACGGGTCTCTATCGGACGGGAGGGGGGGATAAGTCAACCTTGTGTGTGGCGGGGGTGCGTAACGCGCGTGACAGGGGCGGTAAGGGTTGGATTGGGTTAAGATATGGGGGCGACGTTAAGCGGTTTTTAACTGGATTTGGGCGGGGGTAACACGGGGTGGCGTTTGGGTTGGGTGAGTTTTTGGGCGGGGGAGAAGTGTAGGTGGCGGGGTGAACCCTGCCCTGCGGGTTTATCCATTGGTCAAACGGAGCGATTGATCTGTGGCAAGCGGGGCTGGATTAAGTGGTGCGGGCGGAGCGGATGGGTGCCACGCAATCGGCCATAGCCGGGCGGAGAGGCGGGCTGGAGTCGCCATCCGTCGAGACGCTACGGCGCAATGCGGCGGGGGTGGGCAAGAGGTTGCGGGTGGAGTTTGTGTGAGGGGGGGGCTAGCGGGCTGCTTTTTTTCAGGCGCCGGCAAGCTCCTTTTGAATCAGTTGGACTGCCGTCATTGATATCTACTCAGCATCAACACTTTGTTATTATCCTTGTGTAAGGTTATCAAAATGATAAATTATGCAAAGTATGAATGGAATCGAAAAAAGAATGGCTGATCCTGCACAACCTTGGGCTCCAGGTGACGCAACGCAGATCATAAATCGCATTGTTCGCGATCCAAACTGTCTTTTTTCGTATACTGTTCATGTGAAGGAACGCATGGCAGAACGAAACATAATCATGTCAGATTTGCTTTTTGCGCTGAAAAATGGGTTCGTGTATGTGACACCGACCGAGGCGGATCAGTCATCCATACCGGGTTTCTACAAGTATAAAATTGAGTGCCAAACGCCTAATTCGGGTTCAAGAACGCTGCGTGCTATAGCTGTCCCGGATAGCAAATCGTGTCAGATCAAAATCATAACAATAATGTGGCGCGATGAATCATGAAGGAGAAAATTATGGGTGCGTATCACTATACAGAGTGCGGCCTAGACAATGTGTTCATCGAAGGCATGGCAGAGGTTCACGACCATGCTAGTGAAGAAACGCTGGAGATCCACGCAATAGGCTTGCTCCATGCAGCCATTGCGGAGGGAATTGTGATGCTGCCATCCAAGATGTCGGGCAAGGAACTACGCTTCCTTCGAACGGAGATGGGGCTGACCCAAGAAAAACTAGCGGACGTATTGAAGGTGACTTTGCTTACCGTAAGCCGTTGGGAACGCGAGGAGTCCCCTATAAAGGACACGGCAGAGATGCTGATCCGCCTGATGGCAGTTGAACATCTTGATCTGGAGGTCAAACTCGACGTTGACTCAGTCTCTGCAAAGGTCACACGTGCGGCGCGGACTAACCCAATACGAATTGATGGCAGTGATCCTTCGCGCTATCAAGTGATGGCCGCGTAATAAGTGTATTGGTGCGCATTGAATGCGCACCCTATGGCCACAAAATATCACCGTAACCAATCCGGCCTCGGCAGCCCTAACGCCTCGGGGTTGTTCAGATACATCGCGCCTGCCACCACAACCACCACGGCCAGCACCGCGAATGCGATTTTCCAGATAGAATAGGGGCGTTCGCCTTGAACTTCGGCGGTTTGGGCGTTGACGAGGAAGCGGAAACTGCGGCCGTTGTATTTGTAGGCCGCCATCCAGATCGGCAGCAGGATGTGTTTGAACGTCTCCGTGCCGTAATCGGTGGAGACGCTGTCGATGCGTTGCTCGTCGCCGCCGATATCACGGGCGATGTCTTGGCGGATCGCGGCGTCGATTTTGGCCCGGCCCATTTCGTGGCCGTCGGCCAGCGGGATGGTGTAGCCTTCGGCGCGAAAGCCCGCGATGTAATCGGGGCTGTAGGGTTCCAATGCGCCCAAATCCCACGGCGTCAGATCATCGCCCAATTTTTGCGGCAGGCTGGTGGAGGCCATGATGATCACGTCATCAAAGCCGCGAGACACCCCGCCGGATGCAGGCGACCATCTGGTGTGGCGCACCTGTTCTTGGCGTTGCTCTGACCGGCCATTGACGTTCACGATGACGGTACGGGTTTCATAGTAATAATCGCCGCGTTGGCCGCGGTAGCGGCTTTGCGTATCGGCATCGAACGTCCAGAACGGGGTATAGATACCCGTCATGGCGCGGCCTTTTCGGGTGTATTCAAGCAGGCTGGAAGGCGCGAACCACAGGCTGCCCAGCCAAGCGGTGAGGGCATCGTGGGCTTGGGGTTCGGTCAGCACGAATGGCACCAAGGCTTGCGGTTTGATCTGGCGGTGCGGGCCGCTGTCGGCCACCACGGGGGAGGCGCAGAACGGGCAATCCATGGCGTGAACGGCGCCGTCAAACTGCACTTGCGCGCCGCAGTTTGGGCAGGTGGAGGTGCGGATATCTTGCATGGCGGCTTGCGGCAGATCGTCTTTCAAGCCGCGCGCAAGGTCATGTTCGCCCAATGCGCGCGACAGGGCACGGGAAGTGGCGCGTTCGATGTGCTGTTCGTTTCCGCAATTGGGGCAGACAAGATCGGTCTGCCCCGGCGCGAAACGCAGGGAGGAGCCGCATTTATCACAAGGATAGCGGAATTCTTGGGAAGCTGCGGGCAAGGGTTAGCCTTTTGGTGCGGGCGGTGGTGTTTGGTTCAGCAGCGCGTTGAGGGCGGTGCTGCCAGCGGCTTTCCAGCCGTCTTGACCGGCGGTCCACACTTGGGTGGCGGCAGTAAGTGCGCCTTTAGCGGCCATCTGGGTGAGGGTTGCTGTGTCGAACGGGCCGGTGGTTTCGCCGTTGGTGGCGATGTGCCAGACGGGTGGCGCTGGGGTTGCAGGCGGGGCCGGGGGTGCGCTTGCTGCGGCCCCCCAGGGGCCCGCGTTTTGCGCCATGCCAAGGCCCATGGCGGCGCCCATGCCTGCGGCCATGGCGCTGCCAGCGGCGGAGTTTTCGGCCGACATGCCTTCGGCGGCGTTGAACTGCATGTATTTGCCCAGATCGCCGACGATGCCGATGGAGGTGCGTTTATCGAGGGCTTTTTCGACTTCTTCCGGCAATGAGATGTTTTCGATGTAAAATTCCGGCAGGCTCAGGCCGTATTCAGCGACTTGCGGGGTAATGGCGGTGGCGACCAATTTGCCAAGGTCGGCGGTATTCGCGGCCATATCCAAGACCGGGATGCGGGAGGAGGCGAGGCTGCGGGAAAATTCCTGCACGATGATGTTGCGGATCTGAAAGCTGATCTCATCGGCGGTAAATTCGCCGTCGGTGCCGACGATTTCGGTCATGAAACGGCCGGGGTCGGAGACGCGCATGGAGTAGGTGCCGTAGCTGCGCAGGCGGACCGGGCCGAATTCAGGGTCGCGGCACATGATGGGGTTTTTGGTGCCCCATTTCTGGTCATTAAACCGGGTGGTGTTGACGAAGTAAATCTCGGATTTGAAGGGTGACTGAAAGCCGTGATCCCAGTTTTGCAGGGTGGTCAGGATCGGCATGTTGTTGGTTTCCAGCACATACAGGCCGGGGGAAAAGACATCGGCCAACTGACCCTCGTGGATGAAAACTGCGGATTGGCCTTCGCGGACGGTTAGTTTTGCGCCGTATTTGATGGCGTGGCCCTGGCGTTCAAAGCGCCAGACCATGGTATCGCGGCTGTCGTCGACCCATGAGATGACGTCGATAAATTCACCAGTGAGAAAATCGAAGATTGACATGGGGGTTGCTCCTACACGGGGAAAAGGGTCAGCTTTCGCCGCCTGTGAATTGCGTGGCGAGGGCGGCGGCTATGGGGCGTGCCTGATCTGCGGTCATGCCGGGCGTCAGGCGGGGATCGTAGAGCATGCGCAACATCAGGGTGTCCTGCGGGGTCAGCAGGGCAAATTCTTCGTTGTCGTTGAAGATCGAGGGCCTGGCGCGGGGGCTGTCATTGGCAAGGCCAAGGCCTTGGGCGATTTCTTCGTGCAGGCAGGACAGGCGCAAAAGATCGGGATGTTCGGCGCGGATCACGGCATAGGCACGGGTGTAGACGCTACTACCCGCATCGGACTGCGCGTAGACAAGGCAATAGGTGGACCGCGGCATATCGGTGATGCCAGCCAGATCAGGGCCGGTCAGGCCGGGCAGGGCGGCGGTGATGGTGGGGCCAATGGCGCGGCGTTCATCCTCGTTCACGATCTGGACGATGAAATTGGGGTTGGAATTATCCAGCCGGATCGGGTGCCGGGTGGCGCGGGCCAGTTGGGCTATCAGGGCGGCGACGCGGGCGGTGTCGGCTGTGCGCATGTCGGGCGACACCGATGCGCCAAAGCGCAGGCCGATGCGCACCGGGCTTTGCCAGCGGCGGATCGTGCTGGGGGATTCGGTTTGCACGGGGCCGTTGGCGGTGGAGGTATATTCATCAAAGGCGGCGATTTTAATGAAATTTTCGGCCAGGATACGGTCAGTGAACGGTGCATCGCGGGTGCCACCATCGGTGCGCAGCAGGCCTTGTTCCAGCAGGCCGGATTGCACGCGGGCATAATAGGCGCGCAGGGCCGCGCTTTGGGCAGATGGGGGCGGCGTGGGGACTGTTGCGATCATGTCCGGTGCAGCGGCCACGCCCGCGACGGGGGATTTCAGCAAATCGCAGCCCGCAAGGCCAAGCATACCAAGGGCCGCAAGCGCCCTGAACAGGTTTTGAAAATGCGGGCTTTGCATGGGTTCAGTTTGCCCCTAAAGCCGTGCCAGTGGTATCGCCAAGGCCGGTATTGCGGGCCTTGGCAGAGGCGAGGGTATCGCGCAAATCCGCCTCCATCTTTTTCAGGTCCACCTCAGCCGCCGCCCGTTTGGTGCGGCCTTCGTCTGCGATGGCCAGACTTTCGTTGATGGTGGCGATCAGGGTAGCGTTGGCTTTCTTCACCGCCTCGATATCGAACACGCCGCGTTCCATTTCGGTGCGAACAACCTTGTTGGCGATTTGCAGATTTTCGGCGTTCGCCGTCAGCAATTCGTTGGTCAGATCGTTGGCGGCACGGATGGATTCCGCCGCCTCGCGTGACCGCTGGATCGTCACCGCTTGCGCCAGTTGGGTTTCCCACAGGGGCACGGTGTTTACGAGGGTGGAGTTGATCTTGGTGACAAGGCTTTTGTCATTTTCCTGCACCAGCCGGATTGAGGGCAGCGATTGCATGGTCACCTGCCGCGTCAGTTTCAGATCATGCACGCGCCGGTCCAGATCATCGCGGGCAGACCGCAGATCGCGCAGTTCTTGTGCCACCTTGACCTGATCATTTTCCGGTGCTGCGGCAACGGCGGCTTCCTTGGCGGGAATGTCGCGTGCATCAATATCTTTGATCTTTGCCTCGCCTGCCGCGATATACAGCGCCAGTTCATCATAGAAATTCAGCGTCTTGGAATAGAGCATATCCAAGGATTTGATGTCTTTCAGCAGCGTGTGTTCGTGCATCAAAAGGCTGTCAGTGATCTTGTCAATCTGGCCCTGAACAGACTCGAATCGGGCCACGAATTTGGCGAAGGGGGCGGCGCGGCCCAGCAGGCGTTCCCACCAGCTGGCCTTGCGGCGCACGTCCAGCTCCGACACCGAAAAGCCCCGGATGGTGGAGACGATATCGCGCAGACTGTCACCCGCGGGGCCAGCATCCTTGTTTTTAACGCCTGCCAGCATTTCCTGGCTGATCACTTGCAGTTCGGCCTGTGCTGCCGACCCGAAGGAGATGATCGACTGCGTGTTGGCCATATCAAGTTCGGCCATGCGTTTGCGGATTGCGTCGGCCAGCGGCGCGGGGGCTGCTTCCAGCGCCACAACGGCGGTGCCCGGTTCTGGCAGAACCATGGCGGTGACGGCCTCAATCTCTGCCAAAGCGGTGGCGGCTTGGGTGCGGACATTGTCGGTCATGGTTTAACTTTCACTGTTGCGGCCCGGAGAAACATGCCGGGCGGTCAAAACGGGGTCAGCCTTCGCGCGCTAATCTTTCGCGAAGGACATCAATTTCAATGTCCATATCGGCGCGGCCATCTTGCATCAGCGCCAGGGTGTGGGTGGTGAAATGCGACTCGAGATCATCAAGCAGCGCGCTGTACGATGCGCGGGCAGTGGCATCTTTGGTGTTGGCATAGTGATCGGCAAAGCGCGCGGTCGCGTCGCGTGCGCCCATCAGGTAGACGCCGATGTATTTGCGCGCCGCCGTCAGATCGCGCGGGTCATTTTCCACGGTGCGAAACATGGTGCGGGCGGTGAGGCTGAATTGATCGACGCGGCCTTGCAGGCCACGGTCGCCTGCGCGCAGGATCGCGTCGCGCATGGCTGTCAGGTATTTCTCACCCTCGTCCACGGCGGTGGCGACGCGCTGGTTCTGGAAATCATCAACGCCCGCCATGCCTTTGTTGCGCAAGGGATCAGGGCCGAAGGCGATAAAGTGCAAAATGGCACCGGCAAGGCCAAAGCCCAAGGGAAGCAGAAGTGTGGGTTGCGACATGGTGCCAGCGAGGGTGAGGCCCACAAAGGTCAGTGCTGTGGCAAACAGTTTGCGCGGAATGGCGGGTTTGCGGGCAACCTTGCGCGCATCGTAGGCGGTTTGCGCCTGCGCGCCGGACTGCGTCAGCCAAGCCGCAAGGATCAGAATGCCGAACGCGGCAAGGCCGGGGATCAGATGGCTTGGGCTGATGCGAAAGGCGTTGATCAGGATGATGGTTGGCGCGAAGAACAAGATCCGCAGGCGGCTATCCGCGCGGGTGCGAATCGGGCCTTTTGGGCCGGGCTTTGTGGAATCCGGGATGGGGCTGCCATCGGGGCTGTAAGGCCCGCCGAAACGATCTGCCATTACTGCCCCGCCATTGCGCCGACCGCAAACGTCAGTGCCAGAAGCAGGAGAAACGCGAGGGTCTGAATGCTGGTCGGTTGCATATGCGTCCCTGTTTGGCAGCCGCAGGTCTAAGAGTTCGTCGCAATCATAGGCGATGGTTTGTTGCCACGCTAGCGATGATGCAGGGAATAAGCGGGGATTATTCCCCCTTCCCTTAACGCAAGGCTGGCTTACCCGCGGCTGGGCTTACCCGCGGCTGGGCTTTGGCCGGGACGGCTTGCCGCTGGTGCCGGGTTTTGCGCCGGTGCCACGTGGGGCTTTGCTGGCGGGGCGGGGGCGGGGGGCGGATTTCGTCGGATCAAAACTGTCATAGCCGCCGCCGGATTTGCTGGCATTGGCGGTGGAGCGCGTGACAGTTCGGGATTTGGCGGCTGGTTTTTTGCCGATTCCTGCATCTTTCGCGACTTTTGGTTTTGGGCCGGTGCCATCATCGGCGTTCGGATCAAGGCCCAACTGATCGCGCAAGACCTTGCCGCGCACTTCAGACACATCGCCCGGTTCCATATCACCCAGACGGAACGGGCCATAACTGGTGCGGATCAGGCGGTTCACGGTCAGGTCGATGGCATTCAGCGCGCGGCGAATCTCGCGGTTCTTGCCTTCGCGCAGTGCGACGGACAGCCAGGCATTGGCACCCTGGTGGCGGTCCAGCGTGACCATCATGGGTTGGAAACGCTCGCCGTCGACGGTGATGCCTTGACGAAGCGGTTCCAGATCGGGATCGGTCGGGTTGCCCTTGATGCGGACGCGGTATTTGCGCAGCCAGCCGGTGGAGGGCAGTTCCAACTTGCGTTTCAGCTCGCCATCATTGGTAAGCAGCAGCAGGCCTTCGGAATTAAGATCAAGGCGGCCCACCGACATGACGCGCGGCATATCGGACGGCAGGGTGTCAAATACGGTCTGGCGGCCTTTTTCATCATTGGTGGAGGTAACAAGACCTTCGGGCTTGTAGTAAAGCCACAGGCGGGCAGCTTCTGGTTCGGCCACGGTATCGCCGCGCACGGTTATGCGGTCTTGCGCGGTGACGTTCAGGGCCGGGCTGGTGATGACGCGGCCGTTGACGGACACTTCGCCGGCCTCGATCATCCGCTCCGCCTCGCGGCGTGATGCCACGCCGGCGCGTGAGAGGACTTTGGCGATGCGGTCGCCGGCAGGGGTGGCAGCGGTTGGTTTTTTGGCGTCGGTCATGGTGGCGGTTCCTGTGGATTGACCATCCCTTTAGGCCAAGTTGTGCAAGGTTTCCACAAGGTTTCCGCCCGTGGCTGCGACAGATGAGTATTTAAGCGAAAAGGAAGCCGCTGGGTGGGGGCCTTGTTTTGCAACAGGTGGAAGGGCAGAAAGGCCGCATGAGCGGATTTCGATCATTCATGGATGTGGCGCTGATGGAGGCGCGGGCGGCAGCGCTTCGCGGTGAGGTGCCTGTGGGGGCGGTGGTGGTATCGCCCGGGGGCGTGGTGGTGGCGCAGGCGGGAAACCGGACGCGGGAGATGTGCGACCCCACGGCGCATGCGGAAGTGCTGGCGATCCGGGCGGCCTGTGCGGGCTTGGGGTCGGAGCGGCTTCTCGGGCATGATCTGTATGTCACGCTGGAGCCGTGCCCGATTTGTGCGGGGGCGATTTCGGCGGCGCGCATTGCGCGGCTGTATTACGGCGCGGGTGATCCGAAATCAGGCGGAGTGGCCCATGGCGCGCGGGTCTTTGCGCATCCGCAATGTCATCACGTGCCCGAAGTGTATGAAGGGATTGCGGCGGCTGAGGCGGAGGCGGTGTTGAAGGCGTTTTTTGCTGCGCGCAGATAGGAAGGCGCGTTGCGAAACCTGGGGTTGAATTCTTATCGGCCCGCGCTTTTTGCGCCGGACCACCGCTTGCAGCCAACGCATCGCACCGCTAAACGACCTTAAATCAGCATTGGAGCATCCCATGTCCATTGACACAGACACCGCGCGCAAGGTGGCCAAGCTGGCGCGTATCCGGGTGGAGGAGGCGGCTTTGCCGGCTTTGGCGGGGGAATTGTCGGGGATTTTGGCCTTTATGGAGCAACTGAGCGAAGTTGACGTGACCGGGGTGGAGCCGATGACGAGCGTGACGCCGATGCGGTTGCCGCGCCGCGCCGATGTGGTGACGGATGGTGGCATTCAGGATCTCGTGTTGAAAAATGCGCCTGATGCGCGCGAAGGCTTTTTTGCGGTGCCGAAGGTGGTGGAATGATGGGTGCGAATACGCTGACCATCGCGGATGCGCGCGATGCGTTGCGCAAGGGTGATTTGACGGCGGTTGATCTGACCATGGCCTGCCTGACGGCAATTGATGCAGGCGATGGCTTGAACGCCTTTGTGCACAAGACGCCGGAAATTGCGCTGACCCAGGCGCGGGCGGCGGATGCGCGGTTGGCTAGCGGCGATGCCCCCGCGATGTGCGGGATACCCTTGGGGATCAAGGATTTATTCTGCACCAAGGGGGTGGCGTCGCAGGCGGGGTCGAACATCCTGAAGGGGTTCAAGCCGGAATACGAATCGACCGTGACGGCGCAGTTGTTTGGTGCGGGTGCTGTGATGTTGGGCAAGCTGAACATGGACGAATTCGCCATGGGGTCCAGCAACGAGACCTCGTGCTATGGCAATGCGGTGAACCCATGGCGGGTCGACGATCGGTTGCTGACGCCCGGCGGGTCATCTGGCGGGTCTGCGGCGGCGGTGGCGGCGGATTTGTGCTTGGCGGCGACGGGCACCGATACCGGCGGGTCAATCCGGCAGCCTGCGGCGTTTACCGGTATTGTCGGGATCAAGCCGACTTACGGTCGCGTGTCGCGCTGGGGGGTGGTGGCGTTTGCCTCCAGCCTTGATCAGGCGGGGCCGATGACCAAGACCGTGCGCGATGCGGCGATCATGCTGGGCGCGATGGCGGGGCATGATGCCAAGGATTCGACCAGTGCCGATTTGCCAGTGCCGGATTTTGAGGCGGCGTTGACCGGGGATATTCGCGGGAAGACCATCGGGATTCCGCGTGAATATCGCATGGACGGGATGCCAGCCGAGATCGAGGCGCTGTGGGCAACCGGCGTGGCGATGATGAAGGATGCGGGGGCTATAATCGTTGATATCAGCCTGCCGCATACGAAATATGCGCTGCCGACCTATTACGTTGTGGCCCCGGCGGAAGCGTCATCGAACCTTGCGCGGTATGACGGGGTGCGCTACGGCCACCGCGCCAAGCTGGCGGCGGGGGATGGCATCACCGAAATGTATGAAAAAACCCGCGCCGAAGGGTTTGGGCCAGAGGTGCAGCGCCGGATCATGATCGGCACCTATGTGCTGTCGGCGGGGTTTTATGATGCCTATTACAACCGGGCGCGCCGGGTGCGGGCGTTGATCAGCCAAGATTTCGAGGCGGTGTTCGCCGAGGGAGTGGATGCCATTTTGACACCTGCCACGCCAAGTGCGGCGTTTGGTTTGGGCGAAATGGCGAATGCCGACCCCATACAGATGTATCTGAATGATGTGTTCACGGTGACGGTGAATTTGGCCGGGCTGCCGGGTATTGCGGTGCCGGTGGGGCTGGACGCATCGGGATTGCCGCTGGGCTTGCAGCTGATCGGGCGGCCGTGGGAAGAGAGCGCGCTGCTCAATCACGCTTATGTTTTGGAACAAGCGGCGGGCTTTGTGGCCAAACCGCAAAAATGGTGGTAGGGGCAGCGGAAATGT
>JAYSPY010000065.1:0-33718 GCA_043721855.1 Pseudorhodobacter sp. | reverse complement strand
ACGGGTTGTGCTACGGGCGGGGTGCAGGCTGCAAGGCCTGACATAGCCGAAAAGGCTATGAAACTGCGTCGGGTGAGCATGTTTTTTCCTGTTGTTTTGATGATAAAGGATCAGGCGCGGCGCGCCTAAGGGCCGATCATCAAACCCGAGGAGGGTCACGCGGAGGCGGATCACCCCACCCTGCCGCACCCCAGCCCACGCTGTGCAAAAATGCAACCTGAGATGGGGGATATGTCGGATAAACCGAGGTGACCTGCACCACGGGATCAGGGCTGCACGAAAAGCCGGGTAACGTGGCGATACGGCATCTTTTGGTTGTCGTTACTTTAGTCGGGATGTCGTCGCGAATTGCGGCAACGCAGCCAGACGCATGATCCGAGAACGACAAAGTGCCAGGATTGATGACCCGCGTCGGTGCTATGTGGGGTGCTGCAAACGCGCCCCACGGCAATATGATAAAAAGCATGACAACGGTAAATAGGTTACGGACCAACTGCATGAGCTTGGCATGCAGCCGAAACAGCGGGAAAGCAACCCGCATCGCGAGAAGTTGACTGCGGTTGGGGTGGGGATGGCCTAAATGCTGCCATCGTTTAAGATGTGGCCAAGAGATAGTATGGTTGTTCCGGGTTATGCTTGGCCCGTCCTTAAGTCAGGTTGGTTTGCCCGGCACCCTACCGCATCGAGGGTGGTGTAGTGTCATCCACGGATATCGCGGCATTAACGCGTATCAAAAATCCTTTACCCGACGGCTTGCGCCTTTGGGCAGCTGACCGGGTGATTGTCCACTGGACAATCTCCTTTTCGGTCAGGAGTGGGTTTTGTGGGGGTTGGGTGTGAGATGTGGGTTGGGGGGCGAGGCCCCGGATCGGGTCCGGGGCTGCGGCAGAGGGTGGTTATGGGGGCCTCCCTCACCCCACCTCATTCAGCCCCTTATTATACGCCTTCCAATCGGTGATATCGGGGTAGTTCTGTATCCGCCACGCCTTGACCCGCTTGTTCATCACGCGCTTCCACAAAGGCGGGACCATCGCCAGCGCGGTCATCACGGGGTAGCCGTGGGGCAGTTGGGGGGCGGCGTCGGCGTCATGGCTTTGCAGCAGCGGAAAGCGGCGGTCAGGTTTGTAGTGGTGGTCGGAATGGCGTTGCAGGTTGATCAGCAGCCAGTTCGACGCCTTGTGTGCGGCGTTCCACGAATGGCGGGGCAGGACGTGTTCGTATTTGCCAGCGCCAAGGTGGCGGCGGGTCAGGCCGTAATGCTCGACATAGTCCACCAGTTCCAGCTGCCAGACGGCAATGAGCGCCTGGAAGGCGAAAAGGGCGATGCCAGTCCAGCCGCCAAGGGCGAAGGCAAGGGCCACCATCGCGATTTGCAGGGCGGCGTAGCGCCAGAAGGGGTTTGTGCGGTGGCTGGCGGGCAGGTTGCGGCGGGCCAGCATTGCGGCCTCTGCATGCCACGCGGACGCCGCACATTGCCACAACACGCGGGGGAAATAGCGGTGGAAGCCTTCGTTATAGCGCGCGGTGACGGCATCTTTGGGGGTGCCGATGTGGATGTGGTGGACGCGCAGATGTTCGGACCGGAAGTGGGAGTAGAGGACGCTGGCCATCAGCAGATCGCCCAACGATTGCTCAGCCTTGGATTTTTGATGCATCAGCTCATGGGCATAGGTGATGCCGATGGTGCCGGACACAACGCCCATGCCAAAGAAGATGCCCAGTTTTTCAAAGCCGCCCAGGTGGGTGGCGTGGGCGGTGTACCAGATCAGGCCGAACAGCAGGGTGGCCTGAACGGGAAACCAGATCAGCGTGATCAGGCGGTACCAGAACAGATCGGCGTCGGGGGTTTGCGGATCGGCGTTGTCGCGGGTTTGGCCGATGATCGCGTCGAGGATTGAGAACAGGCCCCAGGTACCGATGGGGGTGAGCAAAACGGCAAGGCCGCCGAAATACGCGCCGATCAGGCTGAGGGGGACCATGGCAAGCGAGGCCCAGAACGGCAGGGCGTTTGTCAGGCTGGTGTGGATGGGCGGGTTTGGGTGCATGTGATCCTCGGGCAGATGATAGCGCAAAATGGTGGCTGCTCAACCCGGTTGGTTGGCTGCGGCCAGATCATAGGCCTTGCGCATGAGGGTGGGCAGGTCGGACGGGCGGATGGTGGCGAAGTGGCCGCGGGTGGGGGTGGTATCGGTGTGGGCCAGATGCACATCGAGGATCAGGTGGAAATGGGTGAAGGTGTGGCGGATGTCGCCCAGTCTTTGCCAGTCAGCTTGCAGGGGTTCGGGGCCGCCTGCGCCGTCCCAATCGGTGCCGGGGAAGCCTAACATGCCGCCGAGCAGGCCTTTTTGGGGCCGCGTTTCGGTAAGCCATGTGCCGTTGACGTGGCGGGCGAGCCAGAGGGTGCCTGTGCGGGTGGGTTTGGTGGGTTTTGGGGTTTTTCGGGGGAGGTCGGTTTGAATACCTAGGGCGCGCGCCTCGCAGGGGGTTATCCATGGGCAGATGGCGCAGGCGGGGTTGCGGGGGGTGCAGATGGTGGCGCCAAGGTCCATCACGGCTTGGGCGTAGTCGCCGGATCTTGAGGTCGGCGTGAGGGTGGCGGCAAAGGCGGTGAGGGCGGGTTTGGCGGCGGGAAGCGGGGTTTGCACGTTGAAAAGCCGTGCCATGACGCGTTCGACATTGCCGTCGACCACGGTGGCTTGTTCGTCAAACGCGATGCTGGCGATGGCGGCGGCGGTGTAGGGGCCAATTCCGGGCAGGGTTTGCAGCGTTTCTGCAGTGCTGGGGAATTGGCCGTTGTGGTGTGCAACCACCGCGCGGGCGCAGGCGAGCAGATTGCGCGCACGGGCGTAATAGCCAAGACCCGCCCATTCGGCCATGACATCGGCATCAGGGGTGGCGGCGAGCGCTTGGACCGTGGGCCAGCGGGCGGTGAAACGGTGAAAATAGGCGCGCACGGCGGCGACGGTGGTTTGTTGTAGCATCACCTCTGACAGCCAGACGCGGTAGGGGTCGGGGGATATGCCTTTCGCGCGGTCAGCCGGCGGTGTGCGCCATGGCATGATGCGGGCGTTGGCATCATACCACTGCAGCAAAATGTCGGGCAGGGATGTATCACGCAATCTTTATTCCCCCGAAGCGGCCATTGCACTGGATTGCGAGGCACTGGCCCTGATATACCTAGCCTGCAAGTTCTGGAAAGGAACAGATGCCGCGCCCGCCCACCCCAACACCTAAACCAACCCGCCGGATGCGCGGGTTTGAACCTGCAGCCGGGTTGGTGCGTGACCCTATTCGCGCGGCAGGTGAAAAGCGCGGCTTTGCGGTGGCGCGGTTATTGACCCATTGGGCGGAAATTGTCGGCGAGGATCTGGCGCGCTGCACCCGGCCTGTAAAGGTAGGTTATGCGCAAGGCAGTATGGGGGCGACGCTGACGCTGCTGACCAGCGGTGCGGTGGCCCCGATGGTAGAGATGCAAAAGGACAGCATCCGCACACGGGTAAACGCCTGTTATGGATACGCCGCGATTTCGCGCATTGCGTTGACGCAGACGGCATCGACCGGGTTTGCGGAGGGGCAGGCAGAGTTTGGCCATGCACCAAAAGTGGCGAAGGTGCCGGTTGATCCGGCGGTTTTGGCGCGCGCTGCGGAAACGGCGGGCGGGGTGCAGGATACCGGGTTGCGCGCAGCACTTGCTTTGCTGGCGCAGAATGTTTTAACGCGAACAAAATGATGAAAAGGGTTGACGTAATGGGAATGAGATTTGGGCTGGCGGCCTTGGCTGTTGTACTGACGACGGGGTTCGGCGGGATGCTGTCAGCACCCGTTTTTGCCGAAGCGACGACAGCCCCCGTGGCGGCCCCCGTGGCGGCAACCGCGATTGCGGTGCCCGACATGATCATCGGCAACAAAGACAGCAAAGTGACGCTGATGGAATATGCCAGCTTCACTTGCCCGCATTGCGCGCAATTTCACAAGGATGTCTTCAAGCAGTTGAAGAAAGATTACATCGACACCGACAAGATCAAATTCGTTTACCGCGAAGTGTATTTTGACCGCTACGGGTTGTGGGCGGCAATGATTGCGCGTTGCGGCGGCGAGATGCGGTATTTCGGAATTTCGGATATTTTGCTGTCTACACAAGCAGAGTGGGCGGCGTCAGAAGATCCGGCGGTCGTCGTGGAAAACCTGAAAAAGATCGGTCGCACGGCGGGCATGGACGACGCAGCGATGGGCGTTTGCCTGGACAATGCCGAAATGGCGCAGGCGATGGTGACGGCCTATCAGACCAATTCCGAGGCGGATAAGGTAGAAGGCACGCCGACGCTGATCGTGAACGGCGTCAAGTATTCGAACATGCCCTATGACGAGCTGAAAAAGATTTTGGACGCGGAACTGGCGAAGTAAGCCAGGTTTGGCTTGGGTTGAAAGGGGCGGTCTGCGGATCGCCCCTTTGCATTTGTGGTTACGGACCGCATAGCAATCCGCCTGCTTATCAAGCCTTGGCGGCTTTCTTCGCTGACAAAGCGATGCGCGCCCGAAGGGGTGCAACGAGCGGGGGTTACAAGCCTAGTTTTGCAAGGGCAGCGTCGAGGGGTTGCCAATCGGCTATGCGCAGGCGCACCGGCAGGGTCAGCACTTTGGCGCGAAACGCCGGCGGCAGGCGGACAGCATCTTTTTCGGTGGTCACAAGCTGTGCGTCCAGGAATTTGGCCTGCGCCTCCAGCCGTTGCATCAGGGCGGGTGACAGGGGTTGATGATCATCAAGCGGAATCGTGGCGGCGAGAATGGCACCTTCACCTTTTAGGGTGGTGAAGAACTTTTGCGGCTGGCCGATGCCCGCAAAGGCCAAGCTGCGCAGGCCGTGCCAATCCATGCCCATTTTTAGGGGCGCGAGGTGGCCTGTGATATGCGGCAGGGTGATTTTACCGCGCCAATCTCCCGCAAATTGGGCTTGATCGGCGGCGGGACCGATGGACAGCAGAATGTCGGCGCGGGCAAGGCCTGTGTCTACGGGTTCACGCAGAGGACCTGCTGGGATGCAGCGGCCATTGCCAAAGCCCATGCCCGCATCAACCACGATGATCGACAGGGATTTTGTAACGCTTGGGTTTTGAAAACCGTCATCCAGCAAGACAGCAGACGCCCCGGCGGCTTGCGCGGCTTGCACCCCGGCGGCGCGGTCGCGGGCAACCCATGTTGGGGCGAAGGCGGCAAGCAACAGTGGCTCATCCCCCACATCGGCGGCGGTATGGCGCGTGGGGTCTACCCGAACAGGGCCAGAAAGCGTGCCGCCGTAACCGCGAGAGACGATGTGAACGGACGCGTGGCCGCGCTGGGCCAAGCGGTCTGTCAGCGCGATGGTGGTGGGGGTCTTGCCCGTGCCGCCAGCGTTTAGATTGCCTATGCAGATGACCGGAATTTTTGCAGTATAGCCGGGTTTTAGCAGCCGGCGCGCAGTGGCGGCTGCGTAAAGCGCCCCAAAGGGCGACAAGGCGCGGGCAAGCAAGGCGGGCTGGCTTGGCGCATTGGCCCAAAAGGCGGGCGGGCGCATCAGCTATCGCCGTCAATGATGCGGCGGATCAGGGCCATGACGCGGTCTGTGACCTGTGCCCCGTCGGATGCCACGCGCCATGCGGCATTGGCCAAATGTGCGGCACGGTCCGGGTCCAGCAGTTCTGACAGGGCACGGGTCAGATCGCCTGGAGATGTGACCGCGCGCATGCCAGAGGCGGCAGTAAGTCGTTCAAATACAGGCCAGAATTCCCCCGGCCTTTGCCCGCCGATCAGGGATGACCCCAAAGCGGCACCTTCCATCGGGTTGCGCAAACAGCCTGTGCCCAGCAAACTGCCGCCAAGAAAAGTAATCGGTGCAAGCCTGTACCACAGGCCCAATTCAGCGGGGCTATCGGCGATCAGCACCTCGACCTCTGGCTCTGGTTCTTCGTCCGATGCCCGCAAGGCTACGTTCCAGCCGGTGTTGTGTTCGATCTTTCTGGCCAAGGCTTCGGCCTGCGCCGCGTGTTGAGGCACCACGATCAGCAAAAGTCGGTGTGCCATGCGCAGGGTGGCACTGTGGGCGGCGATAATGGCGTCTTCTTCGGCCTCGGCCAGACCCGCCACCAGCCAGGCAGGCCTTGTGGCCATCACCTCGGCCAGTGACGCGCGTTCGGCTTCGTTATGGGGCAAAACACGGCTTTGTTCTTCCATCCGGCCTGCCACCTGCACGGCCTTAGGCGCGGCCCCTGCCTTGCGAAAGGCGCGGGCGGCGGGTTCGTCCAGCGTCAGGATATGCGGAATGGCGGCGAGAAGGCCGCGCGCAAGACCGGGATACCAGCCTTCGCGGCTCCGCAAAAGATAGGGCGCGCGCGCCTGCACCATGATCAGGGGAATCTTTTGATCAACCGCCTCGTGCAACAAAGCCGGGCGCAGTTCGCCGTCAGCAAGGACTGCCAGTTCGGGGTGCCAATGGGCGAGGAATGCTTTGCTATCGGCAGGGGTGTCTTGTGGCAAGCTGTCTTGCACAACACCTTGGGGCAGCGGCAAGGGGGCCGGGCAGGTGATCAGCACCGATAGCCCTTCATCCAGCACAAGCCTGCGCGCCATTTCCAGCATGGGCGAGGCCTGATCGGGCGCGGGCACGTGCACCCACACGAGCCGCCCAACCGGCCGTGCCGGACGAGGGGCCGCAGGGCCCGCATCACGCCGGTTGGCAAGGTTGTAAAGCGTCAGACCAAGGGAATATGCCATGGGATGCGCGGCTTATTCCGTGTGATCCGGCGCGCCGGAAGTTGCATTTTCGGCATCGCGCAGGCTGTGGATATTGGCGATGAAATAGCGGGTATGGGCATTATCCACCGTCCGCTGCGCCTCGGCCTTCCAGGCGGTGAAGGCAGTTTCGTAGTCGGGGAACAGACCCACCACATGCAGGGCAGAGACATCTTTGAACACGTTCCTGGTGGGGGATACGAGCTCGCCCCCAAAGACAAGATGCAGGCGCTGGGTCATGGGGGAATCCTTTGGGTGATCTGCCCGCACCCTAAAGCGGAAGGCACGAAAGGGGAATGTGGATTTATGGGGGGGGGGGTGGGTGTGAGATGAACAAACATTTGTCTGCTATGCGGGACGAAGCGGTCGTTTGAACCATTGGGCCGCCTGTCAATTCAAACATCGATCTCATTTAGCTAAATTCCCCCCGACTTCACTGATAGATCACTCCGATCGTGCAGTGTTCGGCAACCCGGCATCGATCCAGCGTATAATCAGATCGATTTCGTTTTCCGGCAGTGGCGTGCTGAGAAATGGCATGCGCGGCGTGCTTTCTCCCCGCAATCGTTTGACCAATTCGCTTTGCGATGAATTTCCCGACAGGACGACAGCGCCATTTGCGCTGCCGGTCGTCACGCCTTCATAGCTGTCGAGGCGCAGCGCCTTCGCAGCTCCGAACTGTGAATGGCAATTGATGCAGCGCTTCTGGAAGACGCGGCTGACAGTGTCCCATCCGGCTGACGCACTGGCTTCACCGTAGCAGGCCTGTGTCGCGAGCGTCCATAGTAACAGGGTCAAGAGCAAGCGAAAGTGTCTCATGCCGGACAACCGATCCCCGAGTTCGACGCGCGTCGCGGCGTCGATCCTCTTGACAGGACAATATCACAGTTTCCGGGTCGGAGGACTGGTTTCGCTGGCGGCAGGAAAACGCATCCTTGATCAGCGCTGCCCCGGATGCCTGGAAGGCACGGCCGGAATGAAGTTCAACTGCCCAGCCAGCGGGTGTGGTATGATTACTGCGCGACAGCAAAGGATTGAGTCGCGATCAGCAAACAGGGAGGAAGTGCAATGAAGCGTATGTTGACCTGCCTATTCGCAGTAGCCGTATTTCCGACAAGCCTATTTGCCGCAGATATAGATCTGAACGAGATGCGTAACAACGTGTCGAAGTACAAGGATATCAATGTGGCTCTGGCGGATGGATACATCACGCCTGATAACAATTGTGTTTCCGCCGAAGGCGAAGGCCTTCCGCCGGAATTGGGTGCGATGGGCATACACTACATGCACCCGGCACTTCTCGAAATCACCGGGACCGACCCACGCGTTGATGGGAATGGGACGCACACCGACTGGACGCGTCCATCGGTCTTGATCTACGAGCCACAGGAAGACGGCTCGCTCGAGCTGGTCGCCGTGGAGAACCTGGTGTTTGAGAAAGCCTGGGATGCATCCGGAAAGACCGAAGAACTGGTTCTCAACGGACGGGGCTGGGACCACATGGCCGACGATCCGGGCACACCCGGCGATGAGGCGCATGGGTTCATGCCGCATTATGACCAACATGTGTGGTTGTTCAGGGAAAACCCTGCGGGAGAGATGATGCCATTCAATTCCGCCGTCACATGCAAGCATCACAAGTTGTAGGCAGAAGGTGTTCTCCAGAGCCCATGCTTGCCGCGTCATCAAAGTCAGGCATGGGCTCTCGTTCGCTTCGGGCTCAAAACGTGCATCTGCGGACTTCGACCAGACTAGGGCCGCGCCCGACCTCGCGTGGGCGCTGCATCCTATGACTTAGGCACTTTATGGGACAACCACCCCCGGACCGGTTCTGCTGGCGATGTGGCAGTCGCGCCCTCCCGGGTGGGGTAAAGGGGGGCCGTGGCCCCAGTGGGGCCGCGTAAGCCCCCTGAACGGGCGCGGCCCGGCGGGCTTTGCCCTTGATTCCGGGCTAAGGGAGGAGCGGGCCTTTCCGGGCTGACGCGACTGCAGCCCCCCACCAAGCCTGCCCCTATACATCGCCGCCCTTTGCCTATACATGGCCCCCACGGCCCACGGATTCCGGGGTGTCTGGCAGGGAGGCCACGACGCTATAAGGGAAACAGGTGCCGGCCAAACCTGGCACCACTGGCGCGAAAATGCGTCCCCTATATGGGCTGAAATGATGAACGAATTTGGTATAGCCGCGCCTTTGGCAGCGGCCTTGACAGCTAAGGGCTATTCGGCCCTGACCCCTGTGCAGGAAGCGATGCTGGGCGACGATGTTGCCGGGCGCGACTTGCTGGTATCGGCACAGACCGGGTCTGGCAAGACGGTGGCTTTTGGCATCGCGATTGCGGATGAATTGCTGCGCGGCGCGGAACGGTTGCTGTTTGCCGACGTGCCGCTGGCACTGATTGTGGCCCCGACGCGGGAACTGGCGTTGCAGGTGGCGCGCGAGTTGGATTGGCTATACGGCGAATCCGGTGCGCTGATCGCGACCTGCGTCGGCGGCATGGATTACCGCACCGAAAAGCGGGCGTTGGACCGGGGCGCGCATATTGTTGTCGGCACGCCGGGGCGTCTGCGTGACCATATCGAGCGGCGGTCGCTCGATCTGTCTGGCCTGCGCGCGGCGGTGTTGGACGAAGCGGATGAAATGCTTGATCTGGGGTTCCGCGAAGATCTGGAATTCATTCTGCAGGCAGCGCCGGAAGACCGGCGCACCCTGATGTTTTCGGCAACCGTGCCGAAAGCGATTGCCGAACTCGCCAAGGATTTCCAGCGCAATGCCCTGCGCATTCAGACGGCGGGCGAGGCGCGCCAGCATGTCGATATCGAATACCGCGCGCTGAGTGTGACGGTGCGTGACCGCGAACATGCGATTTTCAATTTGCTGCGGTTTTATGAAGCGCGCTCTGCCCTTGTGTTTTGCAAGACCCGTGTGGCGGTGAACCATCTGCTGGCGCGCATGGGCAACCGTGGCTTTCAGGTGGTGGCGTTGTCGGGAGAGCTTTCGCAACAGGAACGCACGCACGCCTTGCAGGCGTTGCGCGATGGTCGTGCGCGGGTGTGTATCGCGACCGACGTGGCCGCGCGGGGGATTGACCTTCCCGGCCTTGATCTGGTGATCCATGCCGATTTGCCAAGCAATTCTGAAACGCTGTTGCATAGGTCTGGCCGGACCGGGCGGGCGGGGTCGAAGGGCGTATCGGCGCTGATCGTGTCGCCTGCGGAATTCAAGAAGGCGCAGCGGTTGCTGCAAGGCGCCAAGGTTGTGGCGGAATGGGCAAAGGCCCCGTCCGCCGAAGAAGTCTCCACCCGCGATGATATGCGATTGCTGGATCATCCGGCACTGACCGCTGGCGTGGGTGATGATTCCGCGATGGTGGCGATTGTGCTGGAACGGTTTGGTGCGGAACAGGCCGCCGCAGCATTTGTGCGGTTGTGGCGCGAAGGGCGGTCTGCACCCGAGGTGTTGCAAGACGTCGGCGCTGCGGCCCCGGCGGCGCGGGAACGGTCTGAATTTGGCGAGTCAGTCTGGTTTACCCTGTCGGTGGGCCGGGCTGGCCGGGCCGAAGCGCGGTGGCTGTTGCCAAAGATTTGTGAGGCGGGCGACATCACCAAGAACGAAATTGGTGCCATCCGCGTGCAGGAAAACGAAACGTTCGTGCAGATCGGCAAGGCCGTGGCACCCAAGTTCGGCAAAACGCTTGATCTGGAAGCGGGCGTTGTGATGACCCGGATGGACGGCGAGCCGTCGATGGACCGGCCAGAGCGGAATTTCGCAGAGCGTGCCGAGCGCACGGAACGGGCCCCACGGCCAGCGCCGTCAAAGCCCCGTGCGGCACCCCGTCGTGATGCCGATGACGCCCCACGCGCGCCCCGGGCGGACAAGCCTGCCTATGTGCCAAAACCGCCGCGTCTGGTGGAAGACACACCTCCGACCGGGTTTGACAAGCCATGGGCTCCGCGTGACGATCAAGAAGCAAAGCCTGCCGCGCCGCGCGAAGATGCGCCGCGCAAGCCCTATGCCAAGCGGGATGATGGGGCCAAGCGCGAAGACGGGCCGAAAAAGCCCTATGCTCCACGGTCTGATGCGGCCCCAAAGCCCTATGCCAAGCGTGAAGATGGGGCGAAGCCCTATGTAAAGCGCGACGATGCGGCGAAGCCTTATGCAAAACGCGACGATGCGGCGAAGCCCTATGCAAAACGTGAAGAGGGTGCCAAGCCCTACGCGCGTCGCGAAGACTCTGCGGCGAAGCCTTATGTGAAGCGTGATGATACAGGGGCAAAGCCCTATGCAAAGCGTGATGATGCGGGCGCGAAGCCTTATGCACGCCGTGATGTAGCACCAAGCGGTGATGCGGCGGCAAAACCACGTTGGGCGGTGGGCGGCAAGCCTGCGGGGGCAGCGCCCCGGTCAGCGGCATTCAAATCGCATGGTGGTGGGGCGGCAGCTGATGCGCGGCCTGCACGGGCGGCGGGGTTCAAGTCGCACTCGGGCGAGGGCAAGTCTTTCGGTAAACCAGCGGGCAAACCTGCCTTTGCCAAGCCAAAGGGCGCACCGGCAACCGATACCAGCAAGCGGTTCGTGCCACCGAAGAAAAAGTAAGGGCTGATCAGCCCTTTAACCGGGCCATTAGGCCTGCATGAAGGCCGGGGGCTGCTGCCAGCACCCCCGGCCTTTTTGCATCCGGTGTGTTGAAATGCAGCGGTTGGTTGTGGCGGTCTGAAACCGTGGCCCCAGCGCGGGCAGCGATCAGGGCACCTGCCGCAATATCCCATTCCCACGCATCGCGCAGGGTCAGCATCCCGTCATGCCTGCCTTCGGCAACCAAGCACAAACGGTAGGCAAGCGATGTGCGAAAGCTGCGCTTGATGGCGGGCACGCCGCCGGGCCAATGCTGAGGGGCCAGATTTGGCGGGGTGGTTAGTAGCGTGGCCCCTTCAACCTTAGTGCAGGTGCTGGCGTGCATGACTTCGCCATCTTTCAGTGCGGGGCCAATGACGGTGGCGGTGTAAAGACGGTCCAGCGCGGGCAGGTAAACCACGCCTGCGATCACAGCACCATTTTCCGCAATGGCCAGCGAATGGGCAAACGCCTCTTCGCCTGCCATAAACGCCCGTGTGCCATCTATCGGGTCGATGATGAACTGACGGGTGGTGGACAGCCGGGCCGGGGTATCCGCGTCTTCTTCGGACAGCCAGCCATAGCCGGGGCGGGCGGCGCGCAAGGTATCGCGCAGCATGGCATTCACCGCCAAATCCGCCTCTGTCACCGGGCCGGTGCCATCCGGCTTTTCCCAAACCTGCGGCGATTGCCGCCAGAACCGCAGGGCGATGTCGCCCGCAGCACGGGCAGCATGGGTCAGCAGAGCCAGATCATGCGCCGGCAAGGATCATGCCTTCGACCAGCAGGCTGGGCACGCGCATCGACAGGTGCGCGCGGGCATCGTTGGCAGGAATGATGCGCTTCAACATATCGCGCAGGTTTCCGGCGATGGTGCATTCGTTGACGGGATACAGGATCTCGCCGTTCTCCACCCAAAACCCGGATGCCCCGCGCGAATAATCGCCCGTGGTGGGGTTGATGGTGGAGCCGATCATCGAGGTGATCAGCAGCCCCGTGCCCATATCGCGGATCAGGTCGGCGCGGCTGTGGGTGCCGGGGCTCAGGTCGATGTTGGAGGTGGAGGGCGACGGCGGCGATGATGGCCCGCGTGCGGCGTTGGCGGTGGAGGTGAGGCCAAGTTTGCGGGCGGTGGCAAGGTCCAGCGTCCAGGTGCGCAAGATGCCTGCATCAACGATCGTGCGCTTAGTGGTGGGCAGGCCTTCGGCATCAAACGGGCGCGAGCCAGACATGCGGGGGCGGTGCGGGTCTTCGGTTAGCGACAGGTGTTCGGGCAGTACTTGGCTATCCATCCCGTTCAGCAACCACGACGCGCCCCGCGAGATGGCATTGCCGTTGATGGCGGACAGGAGATGGCCGATGAGGGATGAGGATACCCGTTCGTCATAGACCACGGAATAAGTTCCGGTCTTGGGTTTGGTGGCACCGACACGTTCCAACGCGCGGGTTGCGGCTTGGTGGCCTATTTCTTCGGCTGATGGCAATTCGGCAAGGTAGGTGCGTCCTTCGGCTGCCCAATCACGTTCCATCCCCGTGCCGGACCCGGTGAAGGCCACGGCTGATATCGAATGCCCGGTGCGTCCGTAGCCGCCGGAAAAGCCGTTGGTGGCGGCCAGATGCATGTCGCGCCGCCAATAGCTGGCAGACGCCTCAACCTGGGTTATGCCAGTTGCGGACATGGCGGCGGCCTCGGCCCGGCGGGCGGTTTCTTCCAAGGTGGCCGCGCTGGGTTCGGGCGTGGGGTCTGTCATATCGAGGGCGGCCAAATCCCAGGCCCGCGTGATCTGGTCTGCGGTAGCGAGGCCAACATAAGGGTCTTCGGGGGCTTCACGGGCCATGGCAACGGCGCGTTCTGCCACGGCCAGAATCGTGGCGGGCGAGGTGTCGGATACCGATACGCAGGCCTGCCGCCCGCCGATCAACACGCGCAGGCCCATATCGGTGCCCTCGGCCCGTTCTGCCTTTTCAAGCGCCCCTGCCCGCAGATCAATGCCAATCGACGCGCCATCCATCGCCAGCGCATCGGCGGCATCGGCCCCGGCGCGCAGGGCGGCATCGAGCAAAGCATGGGTCAAATCTTGCAGGGTGGCGGGCATCGGGTGATCCTTCATGTGCAGTTAGGCAGGTAGTCCGGCAGGGGGGTGGGTGCAAGCCTTGGCGGGGCAGAAAGCAAAAGGCCCCCGGTGGTGCGGGGGCCTTGCCGGACGCAGCTGCGCGGTTATTGCAGGCGTTGACCGTTGGCGTAGAAACCTTTGTCCTTGAATTCCAACGTGGAAGTCAGGGTATCGGGCCCTTCGCCAGCAACAGTGAACATCGGCATCATCATGCGAAAGCCCATCACCTGCTCTTCGGCCAAAAGGCCCATGGCGATCAGTTTATCAAGCAGGGTATTTGCGCCGACAAGTTTCAGATTGATCGTGCCAGTTGGCACTGGCATACCCTGAAACGTGGTCAGATCAGAGTTATCGAAGGTCAACGCGCCAGTGCCCGTCAGTTCGGTGCCGGCGATTTTTGCCTTAAGCTCGGTCAGATCAAGCGCATGCAATTCACCGGGAGGCGCGTCGCCCAGCGCCTTGATCGCTGCTTCATCCACAATATCGACGGTCAGTCTGGCTTTGCCCTTGGCATCAAGAACGAGTGTCGCCGGATCATGTGGCAGGGCACCTGTGGGGTCAAACATTGCCCAGATGTCATCAGACACAGCCAGATCGATGATCTTGGTGGTGAAGGAAAAGTCTTCTGGCAGATCGGATTTGGATACCGGCATCAACAAGTTGAACAGCACTTCGGAATAGGACACCTTAACTTCGGGAATCGGAATTTCCGGGCCACTTACGGTAAACACCATACCCTTGCCGGCAAGTCCGTAGGCGAGGCGGGTTTTGTCCAACGCCAGTGTCAAGCTGCCACTGTCTGCGGCGCTGGTGATGTGGGTAAGGCCCGTCTTGTCAGTGACGTTCACATCAAGTGTGGTCTTGCCATAAGAAAAACCTGTGTCCAAAGCCATGCCAGATTTCAAGGCATTTGCCATGTTTTCTATCGCCGCCAGACCAAGGAATGTGCCCTTGGACGAGCCTGCAAGATCGGCTACATCGGCGGTCAGGGTCATATCAAAAGGCTCGGCGGTATCTTTTGCATCGATTGCCAAAACCATGCTTTTGACGAAAAAGGTGCTATCGACGGTCTTGGTGTCGGTTGCACCGGCAACCAGATATTTGCCCTCGACCCCTGTCAGGGTGATGTCAACATTGCTGTCCATGCTTGAGGCGGCGGCACCTTTGGCCTCATCAACTTTTATGGTCATTGTCGGCGCGGTAATAGCATAGCTGGTTTCGGTGGCACTGCCGCCCGCGATCATCTTTAATCCTGGTTGCATGACGGTGATGATCACATGTGTTGGCGTGTCAGTGCTGTCGCTTGCCGGCGACTTGATCGCAATTGGATAGCTGTCTTGCATGGTCACTTCGACGGTGCCATCGCCAAGGTCTTTGAAGTTCAGCCTGCCCATCTGCGCATCAAAAACGCCGCCCGCGCCGTCATCAGCTGTGATCGCCACGCCTTCGACTTGTAGCGTGTCGCCATTGCGGGTGGCTGAGGTGGATTTAATCGGCTGTCCATAAGACGCGCTCATATCTTGCCAGTTTTGCCAAACCTCCTCAGGGGAGACTTGCGCCGAGGCGGATGTAATACCTAAAATAACGGCAACGACAGCCGTGCTACCTGCCAAATGCCATTTTTTCATAACGCATCCTTTGCATAAGATTATGTTGGCGCATTGTGATTTGGCTCGGGCTAAGGGTCAAGAGCCTGCGCAAGACTGCATGGCGGCGGCGAAACACGCTTTGGTGACAAGGAAGGATGAATGATGCAGGGCAAGGTTGTGGTGATAAGCGGAGCAAGTCGGGGTATAGGTGCGGCGGCGGCGCAGGTTTTTGCCCAAGCTGGGGCGAAGGTGGCGCTTTTGGCGCGGTCTGGCGATGCCGTGCAGGGGCTGGCTTTGGCGCTTGGTGGGCATGCAATGGCTTTGCCCTGCGATGTGGCGGATGCATCGGCGGTTGCAGGCGCGGTAGATGCAGTGATGGCGCGTTGGGGGCGGGTTGATGTGCTGATCAACAACGCGGGCGTGATTGCGCCGATTGCCCGCATTGCGGATGCGGAGGCTGAGGATTGGGCCCGCGCGATTGATATCAAT
Source organism: Pseudorhodobacter sp. (assembly GCA_043721855.1). Classification (GTDB taxonomy): domain Bacteria; phylum Pseudomonadota; class Alphaproteobacteria; order Rhodobacterales; family Rhodobacteraceae; genus JACMNW01. The sequence goes on along the minus strand of JAYSPY010000065.1, from coordinate 18,149 downwards.
CTGAAGGGGGTGTTTTACGGCATGCGCAGTGTGATCCCGATCATGCGAGCGCAAGGTGGGGGCACGATTTTGACCGTATCATCCGGAGCCGCGCACAATCCGCTGGAGGGGTGGAGTGCGTATTGCGCGTCAAAAGCAGGGGCAGCGATGCTGACTCGTGTGGCGCATGTGGAAGAGGCTGCGCATGGCTTGCGGATCATGGGATTGTCACCCGGCACGGTGGCAACCGATATGCAGGTGGCGATCAAGGCGAGCGGGATTAACTCGGTCAGCCAGCTTGACCCTTCGGTGCATATATCGCCAGATTGGCCTGCGCGGGCGCTGCTGTGGATGTGTTCCGTGGCGGCAGATGCGTGGTTAGGGCAAGAAGTATCACTGCGGGACGGGGCGGTGCGGCGGGCTGTGGGCTTGGTGGGGTAGGGCAGGATGCGGATTTTGCGCAAAATCCGTGGAAAATTCCGCGCGGAATTTTGTGGCGGGCGTGGGAGGCGCCGTTTGTGGCGGTTGGGATGGGGGATCAGGGGGTGTTGGCTTCGCGGCACAGCGTCTGGGAACCATGCGCAGGCAAACCAGAACGATCAAGGGTGCCAGCTCTGCCGCTTTGACACAGCAAGACCAAGCGCGTAGGCAACCTCAAGCGAACGGGGTGACGCAGATGGCAGAGCAATCAGAATTTGGTGCGCGCGTCATGGCGTGGCTTGGGCAAGCGCGCGATATTGCCGGGGGCTGGATTTCCAGCCCGGCGGCATGGTCGCAGTTTGCGGTGCTGGCTTTGGCGTTTGTGGCGGCAGTTTTGGTCAACAAGCGCCTGCTGGCGGTTTTGACCAGGCTGATCACCCCGCTGCAGGGCCGTGAGACGCTGTTTTCCACCGCGCGGCGCTTTGCGCTAAAGCTGTTGCCGTTGTTGATGCCGCTGCTTGCCTATGCGTTTACCGCCGGGGGCGAACAGGTGACGCGCAGCCTGTTTGGGTCTGGCGATCTGATTGCCTTTGGCAAAAGGCTATTCTTGTTGCTGGCCGCGCGGTTGTTCGTGCGCGATGTATTGACCGACCCGTTTCTGCGCCTGCTTGGGCGCTATGTGCTGATCCCGGTGGCGGCGCTTTATGCGTTTGGCGTGTTGGATGATATTTTCGCGCAGTTGGAAGAAACGATCATTGCACTGGGCAATATCAAGTTTTCTGTGATGGCGCTGATCCGGGGAGTGGTTGCGGGGTCGCTGCTGTTCTGGCTTGGCAGTTGGTCAAACCGGCAAAGTGCAAGCTACATCACCAAGCAAGAAGTGCTGCGCCCGGCGACGCGGATTTTGGCGATAAAGCTGGCTGAAATTGCAATTTTCGGCGCGGCGTTTCTTTTGCTGATGTCGATTATGGGCATTGATCTGACGGCGGTAGAGGTTTTGGGCGGTGCTTTGGGTGTGGGGGTGGGCCTGGGATTGCAACAGATTGCGGCGAACTTCGTGTCAGGCTTGATTTTGTTACTGGCGGGCCAGACCACGATTGGCGATTATGTCGAACTTGATGGCGGCGAAAAGGGCACGATTATTAAGATGACCGCGCGCGTCTGTATTCTGGAAACCTTTGACGGCCGCTGGATCGTGGTGCCGAATGAGCATTTCATCACCAGGCGGGTGGTGAATTATTCTGACCAAGGATCGGCCAACCGCTGTGAGGCGGTGTTTTCGGTCAGCTATGATACCGACATCAACCGTCTGCCCGCAATCATTGAGCCAGCGGTGGCAGCCTTGCCATTTAATTTGCAAAAACCCTATGGGCCGGATTGCGAATTGAAAGGTTTTGGCGAAAGCGCAGTTGATTTTGGTGTGGAATATCGGGACAACGGCATTGATGACGGGTGGCATAAATACGCAAGCCCGGTGCTGTTTGCGATCTGGAACGCATTGAAGGCCAAATGCATTGAAATGCCCTATCCGCATAGGGCGGTAGGGATTAAGGGTGCAACACTGCAGGTGGGCACATGACCTTTGCGCTGGTGATCGGGGCAGGTCCTGCGGGGCTGATGGCGGCGGAAGAACTTGCCATGGCCGGGAAATCTGTGGTGGTGTGTGAAGGTAAGCCAACGGTCGGCCGCAAGTTCCTTATGGCGGGAAAATCAGGCCTCAACGTCACCAAGGCCGAAGATTTGGCTTTGTTTCAGGCACGGCTTGACAGCCCTTGGCTAGCCCCGATGCTGGCCGCATTTGGCCCCGATGAAGTGCAGGATTGGTGCCGCGCGCTTGGGCAAGAGGTGTTCACCGGATCATCGGGGCGGGTGTTCCCGAAAGCGATGAAAGCATCCCCGTTGCTGCGCGCATGGCTGGTGCGCTTGGCAGGTTTGGGTGTGGACATCCGCACCCGTTGGCGTTGGGCAGGGTTTGATGGTGATGGTTTCGCGTTTGATACGCCGCTTGGGCGCAGGGTGCTGACACCTGCGGTGACCGTGCTTGCCCTGGGCGGCGCCAGTTGGGCGCGGCTGGGGTCGGACGCGGCTTGGGTGCCGTGGCTGCATGACAGGGGCGTGGAACTTGCGGCGTTCAAGCCCGCGAATATGGGCTTGTCCGTTGAATGGTCGCCGCATATGGCGCGGTTTTTCGGGATGCCTGTCAAGGGAGCGGCCTTGATGGCTGGCACCCAGCGCGAACGGGGGGAATTTATCGTTTCCGCCAAGGGGCTGGAGGGTGGCGGCATTTATGCCGTATCCCGCCCGGTGCGCGATGGTGCGGACCTGACCTTGGATTTCATGCCGGATGTGGCACTGCCCGAGGTTGAGACGCGACTGTCGCGGATGCGCCGCGGCGAGACGACGGCGAATTGTTTGCGCAAGCTGGGGCTGGCCCCGGTGGCGGTGGCTTTGATCATGGAATTTGGCCGTGGCATGGCCTTGGGCGACGCCGTGAAGGCATTGCCGATCCATCATCAAGGCCCGCGCCCGATGGATGAGGCGATATCGGTGGCGGGCGGGATCACCCGTGCCGCCGTCACGGATGAATTGCAGCTACAGGCGATTCGCGGCGTGTTCGTTTGCGGTGAAATGCTGGACTGGGAAGCACCAACCGGGGGCTATTTGCTGACCTCATGTTGGGCAACCGGGCGCTGGGCGGGCCAAGCGGCAGCACGGGCATTTGTCTAGCGCAAACGGGAACTTGATATTTAATATCATTAAAACAATGAATTAGTTGTATGTTATCGCATAGCAACGCGGTGATTTTGCATAACGTTGGCCCAGGGTCCATGTTCATTTCATCGAAACGAGCCAACTTGCTCCGTCACTTCCCGAAAGGACACGACATGCTGCCCGCAGTCAAAAATTCTGTCATCGCGTCGGTCACCGCTTTGGCACTGGCTTTCACCGCTGCCGCCCCTGCAAACGCCTTTGGCCGCAACGAGCGTAACTTTGTCGCCGGTGCTGCAACTGCGCTGATCATCAACGGCCTGATCCGCCAGGACCGCGCCATTCGCCAGCTACAACCGCGCTATGTGCAACCGCAATATGTGCAGCCGGCACCGGTGTACCAGCCGCGCCCCGTGTACCGCACCAGCGTTTATGACACTGCCGCCGCCGTGGCCTTCAACAGTTATTCGCGGTCGGAACGGGTGGCCATCCAGCGCCAGCTTTCGCGTCAGGGCTATTATTATTCCAGCATAGATGGCTCCTTTGGCCCTGGCACCTACAACGCCGTCGCCGCCTATGCCCGCGACAATGGTCAAGGCCAACAACTGGCATCGCGCAATGGCGCTTATGCTGTGTATGACAGCCTGATCTACTGAGGTTCGTAACGAGTTTTTAACGAGTGATGTGCAGCTACGAGTATGGGCGGGGGGAAACCCTCGCCCTTTTTTTGGGTTGGATATGTGGCAACCCACACTGTGCTGGTCAGGTAACCGCAACACGCCTTGTCTGGCCAAATGATGTTTCGGGTGAAGCACGAGGTGCACCGCAAGGCCGTGCTGGCGGCGGAACTGGCGGGGAAAAGTTTGAACCAATGGGCGGAGGAGGTATTGGGGAAGGCGGCGGGGTGAAGGGGGGGGGAGAAACTATTGATCTACGGGCACGCCGTTTGTCGCAAGTTGCTCCTTAAGCAGTCGCTCAAGCATTTCATGAAGCGGCGCCAAGTCCGTCCGACCATTGGCATATGAATCATCAATTTTGCGCAGCGCTTCGACATGTTCCGCACGATTCTGGCGGATAAGTTCGGGCAAAATCACCGTCCCTTTTAGCCAGCCCCCTGCTTTGACACAAAGCACAAAATAGCACGCCGCGCGAGCTGTTCGACCGTTCCCATTGATGAACGGGTGGATGTGATTTAGTCGCCACAGAACGTAAGTTGCCAATGCAACCGGATCTTGCGCCTCCCAATGGCGATTGACGTCATTTACGAAGTCATCCATCAAAGCCGCAACTCGGAAGTGTTGGGGAGGCCGGTGCGTCCCTACCTCAACTTCGCAAGGCCGAAATTCTCCCGCATTCGTATGGAGACAGGCTATCGCGTGATAGTTAATCGCCTTGAGCACATACTGGGATAGGCAAGGCCTGCCAACGTCAATAGAGGCCGCTACGACAGATTGCAGAAAGCTATAATGTCTTTCCCCATTAGAGATTTCCAGAGCCTGATATACAGGGTGCTGTTCGCTATTTGTAAGTTCAAAAAGTATCACGAAAAAGACAAATCCTAAGCGGGAACGCCGTCCAGTTTACGCAATACTTCTTCCACGCGGGCGCGCGTTATTGTGCTGTCCTCAGCAAGTGACCCCATTATGAAGGACACCTTTTGGAGGTGAACTTGTTCGGCCGTCAGAGAACGCAATGCTGCCTCTGACAGTGCCTTCAGAAGCGCAGGGTCCGTGTGTAAGTTACCCATGTCGGCACGCCTTTCTACTGTTCGTCCAAAAAATGGTAAACCACAAATCTTTAGATAGAGCTAATCACGAAATGATTCAGGCAGCACTGAGACGCATTTGTGGTACAAAACTGATTCAGTTAAAGCAGCTTTACCGAAGCAAGAAACCTTGTCACACGCCCCCCCTCAATGCTTCACCATCACATGCCGAACCACGGTGTAATCCTCCAACGCATAGCCGCTTAAATCCTTGCCATAGCCTGATTGCTTCAACCCGCCATGCGGCATCTCATTCACCAGCATGAAATGCGTGTTTACCCAGGTGCAGCCGTAGCGCAGGCGGGCGGCGGTGCTCATGGCGCGGCCGACGTCGCGGGTCCAGACGGAACTTGCGAGGCCATAGTCGCTGTCATTGGCCCAGGTGATGGCTTGGTCTAGGTCACCGAAGGGCGTGATCGATACGACGGGGCCGAACACCTCGCGGCGCACGATTTCGTCGGATTGCTGCGCGCCTGCCACCACAGTGGGGCGGTAATAATATCCGTCAGGCATCACCTCGCCACCTGTCGTAATTTCGATATGCGCCACATCACGGGCGCTGTTGACGAAGCTGGCAACCCGGTCGCGCTGGCGCAGGGAAATGAGCGGGCCGATTTCGTTGGTCGTATCATCGGCATTGCCAAGCTGGATGGTGGAGACGGCGGCGCTTAAATCCGCCACCAGCTTGTCATACACCTTTTTGCCCGCATAAATCCGGCAAGCGGCGGTGCAATCCTGACCTGCATTGTAGAAGCCAAACGCGCGCAGACCGTCTACCACCTCGGCAATATCGGCATCATCGCAGACGATAACCGGGGCTTTGCCGCCCAGTTCCAGATGCGTGCGTTTGACCGATTTCGCGGCGGCATCCAGCATTTTCTTGCCGGTCGCCACATCGCCAGTAAGGCTGATCATATCAATTCCGGGGTGATTGATCAGATAAGACCCAACAGTTTGCCCGCGCCCGGTGAGCACCGACACCACGCCCTCAGGCAGTTCTTCGGCCAGAATATGCGCCAGTTTCAGTGCGGTCAGTGGCGTTTGTTCGGAAGGTTTGAACACCACCGAATTTCCGCCCGCAATGGCCGGGCACAGCTTCCACGCCATCATCATCAAGGGGTAATTCCACGGCGCAATCGACGCAATCACCCCCACCGCATCGCGCCGGATCATGGATGTGTGGCCTGCCAGATACTCGCCAGACAACGCGCCATGTTGGTTGCGCACGGCCCCTGCGAAAAAGCGGTAGCAATCGACCACGGCGGGCAGTTCGTCGTTCAACACCAGATTGATCGGCTTGCCGCAATTCAGCGCCTCCAGTGCGGCGAAATCATGGGCATCACGTTCAATCCGGTCGGCGATGCGCAGCAGGGCGGCTGATCGTTCCCCCGGTGTGGTGCGCGACCAGGGATCAAAGGCTTTGCGGGCGCTCGCGACAGCGCGGTCCACTTGGCCCGTCGATGCCTCTGGAACCTCCAGTATCAAACCGCCCGTGCGCGGGTTCAAGATTTTCTCGCGCGCGTCTTGGCCTGCCTCGAACGTGTGGCCGACCAGCAGCGATGTGGAAATTGTGGGATGTTTGGTGTCCATTGGACGATCCTTCGTTATTTTCCTGCGCCTGCGGTCTCAGACCCGCCGCGCGTGACGTAATAGGCGAACAGAATGGGGATGATGGTGGCCATGAACACCACAATTGCTACCACATTGGTGACCGGGCGTTGGCGCGGGCGTACCAGTTCCTGCAGCATCCAGATCGGCAGGGTCGATTGTTGGCCCGCGGTAAAGGTGGTCACGATCACCTCGTCAAACGACAGGGCAAAGGCCAGCATGCCGCCTGCCAACAGGGCAGAGCTGAGGTTGGGCAGCAGGATATAGCGGAAGGTCTGGAAGGCGTTGGCACCAAGGTCGGCCGATGCCTCCATGATGCCACCGGAAAGGCGGCGCATGCGGGCGACGGCGTTATTATAGACGATGACGATGCAGAACGTGGCATGGCCAAGGATGATGGTCAGGGTGGAAAACGGGATATCCATGATCGAAAACGCAGATCGCAGTGACATGCCGGTGATCACGCCGGGCAGGGCGATGGGCAGGATGATCAGCAGCGATATTTGTTCGCGCCCAAAGAATTTGGTCCGCGCCATGGCGGCGGACACCAGCGTGCCAAGCACCAGCGCCAAGGCGGTGGATATGGCCGCCACCTGCAACGACAACATCATCGGCGGCCAGATATCGGCGCGGTTCCACGCCACGGCAAACCATTTCGTCGTCAGGCCGGGCGGCGGGAACTGGTAGCTGCGGTCTTCTGTCGTGAAGGCGTAAAGGAAGATCAGAACGATCGGCAGATGCAGAAAGGCAAGGCCCAAGGCTGCGCCGATTTTCAGGCCAAGGGGGGCGCGGTTATCAGAGGGCATCGAAAGCCCCCGCGCGTTTGGCAAGGGCGAGGTAAACCAGCATGATGACAATCGGCACCACAGCAAATGCGGCGGCCAGCGGCAGGTTTCCGGCGGTGCCCTGTTGTTGATAGACCGCCAACCCGATGAAGCGCGCCGAGGTGCCGACGATTTGCGGGATGATGTAATCGCCCATTGTCAGCGAAAACGTAAAGATAGACCCTGCGATGACGCCGGGCAGGGCGAGGGGCAGAATGACCGTGCTGAATGTCTGCGCGCGGGTTGCGCCAAGGTCGGCAGACGCCTCCAGCATCGACGTTGGCACCCGTTCCAGTGACGCCTGCATTGGTAATATCATGAACGGCAGCCAGACATAAACGAACACCAGAAACGTGCCGATATACGACGTGGACAAAGAATTGCCGCCGACCACTGGGGTCGCAAGAAGGGCGGTTAACACAGAGCCAAGCCCCAGCCCTTCGGCGGCCCAGGTGATGATACCTTCCTTGGCGAGGATCAGCTTCCACGCATAAACCTTGACCAGATAGCTGGACCATAGCGGCAGCATGACGCCCAGATAGAACACGGCTTTCCAGCGGCCCTTTGCATAGCGGGCGGCGAAATAGGCGATGGGGAAAGCGATGATGGCCGAGGCTATGGTGACGAGAGCCGACATCAACAGGGTGCGCAGGATGATGTCGAAATTCTGCGGGCGCAACAATTCGGCGTAGGTTTTAAGCGTAAATTCCGGCACCACAAGCCCGGAAAACTCGTCGATGGAATAGAAACTTTGCAGCAACAGGGCCAGCAAAGACCCCACATAGACCACGCCCAGCCAGATCAGCGGCGGGGCGATCAGAAGGGCCAGCAGCACGGTGGGTTTGCGCCAGAACAGGCTGGTCAGGGCGTCAGCAAGGCCGCGCGCGGGGATGATGGCGGTCATGGCTTGGCCCGGAATTGCACCACTGAAAATTTGCGGCGAATATTTTTGCGGCAGGCGCTGTGTAGGGTGATCATGCCCCCTCCATCACATGCAAGGCTGATGGATCAAACGTCAGGCCAATGGTCTGGCCTTGTTGCGGCACAGGGTGGCCTGCGGGAATGATTGCCGCCACCTCGGCCCCGCCGGGTGCGGCGATGGTGATGCGGTTGCCAGCGCCGAGGTAGCGCAAGCTGGTGACGGGGCCGGACAACTGCGCGCCGCCAGCGGCGGTGATGCGCAGCGACTCTGGTCGTAGGCTGGACCATGCGGCAGGCCCGCCAAGGCTTTGGGTAATGTCGGGGGGCAGCACGTTCGATGATCCAACGAAATCGGCCACAAATCTGGTGCGGGGTTTGCTGTAAATGTCAGACGGCGTGCCGATCTGCGCAATTTTGCCATCGTTGAAAACGGCAAGGTTATCGGCCATCGACAGCGCTTCACCCTGATCATGGGTGACGAACACGAAAGTAATGCCAAGCCGCTGTTGCAGGGTTTTCAATTCATCCTGCATCGCCTCGCGCAGTTTCAGATCCAGCGCGCCCAAGGGCTCGTCCAGCAGCAAAACGCGGGGTTCATTGACCAAGGCACGGGCAAGTGCCACGCGCTGCCGCTGCCCGCCCGAAAGTTGCGATGGCTTGCGGTCGCCGTAGGTATCCAGCTTGACCAAAGCCAGCATGGCGTCGGCCTTTGCATAGCGTTGCGTGCGGCCCACGCCTTTGACCATCAGGCCATACGCCACATTGTCACGCACGTTCATGTGTGGAAACAGCGCGTAATCCTGAAACACCGTATTGACGTTGCGCAGATGCGGCGGGGTATTCGACACATCGTCGCCAAAAATGCGGATCACGCCGCGGTTCGGTTTTTCGAACCCCGAAATCAGCCGCAGGCAGGTGGTTTTACCTGACCCGGATGGCCCAAGCATCGCAAAGAACGACCCTTCCGCAATGGTCAGATCAACGCCGTCCACGGCACGAACGGTGCCGAAATGGCGTGACACGGCTTGGAAGGTGACAGCGGGGGTCATGGCAGGCCTTTGATTGTGGTGCGCGTGGTCCCCCCACCCCCAACCCCTCCCCACCGGGGGGAGGGGAGGCATCAAGTTTTCACCGGATGCGCAGGGTTGCAGGATTGGGTTTCCCCCTCCCCCTTGTGGGGAGGGTTGGGGTGGGGGGTAGTTAAGCCTTACCTCCCGCCGATGACGCCGATGTAATCAGAAACCCAGCGGTAATACGGCACGCAGTCGCCCTGTGGGCATTTGCTGGTGGGTGTGGTCCAGAACCGGATTTTATCGAAGTTCTCGCTTTGGTTGCCAACGCATCCTTCTGCTGTCTGCATGCCTGATCCGTTGGAACAGGCGGCAGGCACAACCGGAATGCCGCCAAACCAGACGGAAAGATCCGATTGCAAGTTTGATGATAGGGAATGGTCGATCCACTTATAGGCGCAGTTCAGGTTCACAGCATCCGCCGCGATCATCGACGTATCCGCCCAGCCTGTTACACCTTCCACCGGGATGACGGAATCCACTTTCTGACCGGACGATTGCAGGACATTCGACATAAACTCCCACGAACCGGAGGCAGCGATGCCTTCATTGGTGAAGTCGTCGATCTGGATGAAGGCGTCATGCCAATAACGCGAAACCAGCTGGCGTTGTTGGCGCAGCAGATCGAGGGCGGCTTTATATTGAACTTCGTTCAGCTCGTACGGGCTGGTGATCCCAAGTTCCGGCTTTTTGGTCATCAGATAAAGTGCTGCATCAGCGATGTGGATCGGCCCGTCATAGGCTTGCACCCGGCCTTTGTTGGTTTTGCCATCGGGCAGCATCTGTTCTTCGAACACCACGCTCCACGAGGTTGGCGGCGTGTCGCCGAAAACCTCGGTGTTGTACAAAAGCACGTTCGAACCGGACATGTAGGGCACGCCGTAATGCACGCCGTCAACCGTATGCCAGGCCGCGTCTTTCAGGCGGTCATCAACCGTTGCCCAGGACGGGATCAGATCGACGTTGACCGGTTGCACCCGCTTGCCCGCGATCAGCCGCAGCGATGCGTCACCCGATGCGGTGACCAGATCAAACCCGCCCTCGTTCATCAGGGCAACCATTTCATCCGAGGTGGCTGCGGTTTTGACATTCACCTTGCAGCCGGAGTCTGCCTCGAATTTTGTGACCCAGTCAAAGGCCTTGTCGGTTTCGCCCCGCTCAACATAACCGGCCCATGCCACAATATTCAGCTGGCCTTCGGATGCGCCAACTTCGGTCATCTGTGCAAACGCCGGGGTCAGGCCGATCAGTGCGGCAAGCGCGGTTGTGCCCATCAGTTTCAATGTGTTCATCATAACCTCCCTGAAGTTTGCGCCCCGCAGTCATGCCAGAGCCGCCGGTTTTTCGGACTTGAGGGCAGGGTAGGGAAGTGAACGAGTTTCGCAATATCAAAACGCAGAAGGGTGGTATTTGTTTTTCCGATGGCTTGAGGCCAGTGTCTGTGACTGATGCTTGCCTCCGGCGGGAGTATTTTTGCGAAAAGGAAGACACTTCAGTCAAGCGACATGTCAGCGCGATGAGATGGCTGTTTGGGCAGAGCGGATGAAATTAAGCGCAGGTGGGGCCAGAGGTGCGCCACGCCGCCATGCAAGGCCGACCTGGACTGACGGCAAGTCGCCCGAGACGTCGCGAATTTCGATGCGGTCACCTTCAAGCGACCATGGGCGGTAGACAAGCGATGGTAGGATTGCGAGACCAGCACCTGTGGCGACAAGGCTGCGCACGGCCTCGACCGATCTTGTGCGAAAGGCGATTTGTGGTTTGACGGCAAGTGCTGCCATCAGGCGTCGGGTTGATTCTTCGATTTCGTCCACCATCAATTGGATCAGCGGCTGACCGGCGAGTTCATCAAGTGCAATCGCCTCTTGTTGGGCCAGCGGGTGGGCGAGGGGAAGCCACAGCCGGTAAGGCGACACCAGCAGCGTTTCGACATGCAGCGCCATGCGGTCTTTGACCGACGATGTCAGCAGCACCGCCACATCCAATTCGCCGCTGATGAGCAGATGTTGCAGGTAATCGCCGTTGTCTTCGATGACGTTCAGTTCAACCTGCGGAAAGGCGCGGCGAAAGCGCGACAGGATGTCAGACAAAACATAGCCTGCCACAAGAGACGTGACGCCAAGTGAAAGCCTGCCCGTGGCTGTTTCAGCATCGTTTTGAAAGGTGGTGCGGGCAATGGCGACATCGGCGAGGATCTGGCGGGCATGGCGCAGGAAGGCCGATCCTTTGTGGGTGATGTCGATGCCCCGCGCTTGGCGGTCAAACAGGGTCACACCAAGATCATTTTCCAGCGCGCGGATGGCTTCGGTGACCGAGGATTGCGAGATTGACAGCGCCCGTGCGGCACCGGAAACAGACCCCTGTTCGGCGGCCGCGATGAAAAATTGAAGCTGGCGAAGCGTGAAGGCCATGCGAGGCAGGATCAGGTTGGTGGCGTGGATGTCAAGCAGGGGCAAGTGCAGCAAGCAGCGCCGTCCGGTGATCTGCGACCAGCCGTTGGTAGCCGGGGAGTTTGGTGTCGGTGAAATGCCCCGCCTCCGCCAGCAGGTTCACGGTGGCGCGAACCGAACCGGATGCGTCGGCCACGGCGATGTTTACCGCGGATCCAAGACCAAGTGACGTGATAAGCGCATGATCGAAGAACACTTTTTCAAACGCGGCGGGGGTGTTGGCGACAAAGGTTTCGCGGCGGGTAATGACTTGGTCATGCCACGCGTCATGGGTCAGCGGCTTGGTGCCCTGGGTGGGATATTCGACAGGATGCGAGGTATAGGCCCGCCAACACAGATCGCGGGCGGGGTCCAGCACGGTGACCGTGAAAAGAATGGTGCCAAGGTCGGCGCAGGCGTGGTGCAGATCGGCGAAGGCGTGCATCTGGATGGTCCTTTGGCTTTAGCGCCGCATCATCGCAAGGCGGATCAGGGCGCGTTCCATCACAGCCATGGTCGGCGCGCGGGAGGTGGAGCGCAGGGTCAGGTCTGTTTCCACCAGCAGGGCAAGGGCTTGTTCCAAGCTGCGCAATCCCCAGCCAGAGGCCTGGCGCAGCATGATATCGCGGCGGGGGCCAAAGACGGGCGGGCGCGCGCGGGCAAGGCCGGATGCGGGGCCGCCGGGGTCTGCCGATGCCGAATGCAACGTGCGAAAATGGCGCAAAGCGCCGATGCACAGGCTGACCGGGTTGGTGCCCTGGCCTTCAAGACGGCGCAGCAGGGGGCCAATCGCAGCACTGCGGCCATCGGCGACGGCATTCAGCAGATCGTCCAGTTCCGCCTCGATCGTGGCGGGGGCCATCAGGGCCACCTCGGCGGGGGTCAGGGGCGTAGAATCGCCCCATTTATACAGCGCGATCTTTTCCAGTGTCTGGCGGAAATCGCCGGGGTCCAGCGCACGGGCGAGGGTGGTCAGGTCCACCATCGCATCGCGGTCAATCGCGGTGAGGCCCGCTTTTTTCAGTGCCGCCTCGATATCTTCACGGGTTGGCGGATCGTCATATAACCCGGCCGAATAAACATCGGGCCGCGTCTCGAACAGTTTTTTCAGCGTCGATTTGCCAGTCAGCCCGCCCGCAGTCACAACCAAAATCGCATCCCCGGGGCGCCAGTCTTTTAGCGCCGCCTCGACCAGCGGCATCATTGCGTCGGTCGTATCTTCCAGCAGGGCGACGCGGCGGCCGGGGAAAAAGCCTTGCGCTTTTAATGCGTCCATCAGCAGGGCGGGGTCTTTGCGCAGATCGGCGGCAGCAATGCGGGCAAGGCGCATTTCAGATTCGCCCTCTGGCCCAATAAGGGCTGCGATCACATCTTGCCGCGCGATGGCCACACGCATCGGGTCGGCCCCGAAAATCAGCAGGCCCGCGCGGGCGGCATCGGGTTTGGCGAAATAGCGTGATGCCTCTGCCCCGCGCAGAATCATACAGCTATCATGGTGTGGCCCATTGCCCCGACGTGGCGATCAGGCGGGTAACAATCTGATCAGCCAGAATGCGCATCAGGCGCAGGGCCGCGTCTTGTTCTGCCGCAAGGCCCGCCACGGTGGAGCCTGTGGCAGAATACGAGGTGAAACTGTTGACGCGGCCCCCGGTCAGCCGCGTGCCAGTGGCAGTATCAGTCAGGCCCCAATCCACGGCCCCCGTCAGATTATAGCGCGTAATCGCGTTTTCGGGCGTGATGCCCACGCCGATGGCGTTGGTGGTGATGATGTAGGACAGCGCGTATCGCGGCGCATCGGGGCGTGACAGGCGTTCTTCCAGCCGCTGGACCAGATCGAAGCCGTTCTTTTCGGACGGATCATCCACCCGGATGCGGCCTTGCAAGCCCGCCGCCGCACCACCGGTGCCGTAAGCGGGCGCAAAGCCGCAACCCGCAACGGGCAGGGCTGCCATCAGCAACAGAAACTGGCGGCGATCAGATGACGACATTCACAATCCGCCCCGGAACAACGATGAGCTTTTTCGGCGGCATCCCACCCAAAGCCTTGATCACAGCTTCATCCGCCAGCACCAGTTTTTCAACCTCTGCCGGGGGCATATCTTTTGGCACGCTGATTTCCGCCCGCCGCTTGCCGTTGATCTGGATCGGCAGGGTCACGGTATCGGAGGCGAGCAGCGCCGGATCGGCCACGGGCCACGGGGCATTGGCACAAAGCCCGGCACCGCCCTGATAGGCCCAGATCGATTCGGCGATATGCGGCGTCATCGGCTGCATCAATTGCGCCAGCGTGCGGATGGCGGCTTTCATGGCATGGGTGGACCCGTTGGAGCGTGACAGGATACTGGTGAATTCGTACAGCTTGGCGATGGCCTTGTTGAAGGTAAAGCTTTCGATGCCATGCGTCACATCCTGCACCGCGCGGGCGGAGGCGCGGGCGATGGCGACATCGTCCACGCCCACATGGCCCGCAGGCATTTCGCCGATGCGCGAACACAAAGCCCAGACGCGGGCGAGGTGCTTATGCGTGGCCTCGGCCCCGGATGCTGTCCATTCCACATCGCGTTCGGGCGGAGAATCCGACAACACGAACCAGCGCGCGGTATCGGCCCCAAAGGCCGCGATGATTTTGTCTGGATCGACGACGTTCTTTTTGGATTTCGACATCTTGGCGGAGGGGATGACGTTGACCGGCTCGCCCGTTGCTTTCAAAGTCGCACCACCCTCGGATCGCTCAACCTCTTCGGGTAAATGGTATTTTTTCCGAATTTGAAGGATTGCACCTCCTGCCCTCGCATTGCCGTCGGCGAACGAAACCGACGGCTCTTCAATAACGGCCGTCTGCTCAGTCGTCATATAAATCTCATGCGTCACCATGCCTTGGGTGAACAGCGCATTGAAGGGTTCGATCGCGGTTGCGGGCAGATGGCCGGTCTTGTTCATCGCGCGGGCGAAAAAGCGGCTGTAAAGCAGGTGCAAAATCGCGTGTTCCACGCCGCCGATGTATTGATCGACGTTCATCCAATAGGCGGCATCTTCGGCCACGGTCGGCGTCGTCGCATGCGGTGCGGTGAACCGCGCGTAATACCAGGACGAATCGACGAAGGTATCCATCGTGTCCGTCTCACGCCGCGCATCCGCGCCGCATTTCGGGCATTTGCAATTCCGCCATGTCGGGTGGCGGTCCAGCGGGTTGCCGGGGATGTCGAATGTCACATCATCGGGCAAACGCACAGGCAGGTTGGCCTTGTCTTCCGGCACCACACCGCAACTGGCGCAATGGATCACCGGAATCGGGCAGCCCCAATAGCGTTGGCGTGAAATGCCCCAATCGCGCAGGCGGTAGTTGGTCACACCTTGGCCGACGCCCGCCGCCTCGCAAAATTCAATCGCGGCGGTGACGGCGGCATCGCCGGTTTGCACATCGTCGCCCGCAAAACCGCGAATATAGCGCACCTTTTCAGACTTCATCGGAACATAGGCTTCGCTCAACGCCGCCTCATCGCCGCCTTCGGCCACAAACACCGATGGGATTGGCAAGCCATACTTGGTGGCAAATTCAAAATCGCGGGCGTCATGCGCGGGGCAGCCGAAAATCGCCCCGGTGCCGTAGTCCATCAACACGAAATTCGCGATGTAAACCGGCAGTTCAACCGAGGTATCGAACGGATGCAGCACCCGAACGCCTGTATCAAGCCCACGCTTTTCGGCGGTATCCAATGCCTCGGCAGTGGTGCCACCGCGGCGACACTCCGCCACAAAACCCGCAACCGCAGGATCATGCCGTTCCAGATGCTTGGCCAGCGGATGATCCGGGGATATCGCCGCAAAAGACGCCCCCAGCAACGTATCAGGCCGCGTCGTATACACCTCCAGCCGGTCAAACCCGTCCGGCGCGCCCGTGGTCGTGAACGCAAACTGCAACCCCCGCGATTTGCCGATCCAGTTTGCCTGCATCAGGCGCACCTTGTCCGGCCAGTTCGTCAACCCATCCAGCGCACTCAGCAATTCCCCCGAATAATCGGAAATCTTGAAGAACCACTGCGTCAACTCGCGCCGTTCAACCGCCGCGTTCGACCGCCAGCCTTTGCCGTCGATCACCTGTTCATTGGCCAGCACGGTCATATCGACCGGATCCCAGTTCACCACGGCGGCTTTGCGGTAGACCAACCCTGCCGCCATCATATCAATGAACATCGCCTGCTGTTGGCCGTAATAGTCGGGGTCACATGTGGCAAATTCGCGTGACCAATCAATCGAAAGCCCCAGCGGCTTCATCTGTTTGCGCATCTCGGCGATGTTGGAATAGGTCCATTCTTTCGGGTGCCCGCCCCGTTCCATCGCGGCATTTTCCGCAGGCATCCCGAACGCATCCCACCCCATCGGATGCAGCACCGAAAACCCCTGCGCCGCCTTATAGCGTGCCACCACATCGCCCATGGTATAGTTGCGCACATGCCCCATATGGATGCGGCCCGATGGATAGGGGAACATCTCCAGCACATAATACTTCGGCCGCGCCGCGTCACGCCGGGCCAGAAACGTGCCCGCATCATCCCAGGCGGCCTGCCATTTCGGCTCTATCTCACTGGGTTTGTATTGCGACATATTTGGTCCTCAGCATGCTATTTCACGCGGAGTTACACCGATGCAGGGGCATAGGTCCATAGACGGCTTTTTCTGTTCAAAAATATCCCGGGGTCGCCATTGGTGCGCCATTGGTTCAAGCTCAATGGCGACGGGCAGCGCCCCGGCAGCTTGCCCCAGATGCTGCCCAAGCGCGCCTGATTACAGCTTGCTGTCCTGAATGCGCAACTGGCGTGCGCGGGTCAGAATGGCATCTTCTACCGCGCGCTGGGTTTCTGGCGCCACTGCACCGCCCCCACGCGCTTGCAAGGCCACCCGCAATGACCGCGCATCAAGGGCGGGGTCTTGCACATACACCGTGGCGCGGTACGAACGGCCACCACCGGGCGGCGTGCCATAGCCTGTGACCAGAACGCCGGTAAACGGATCAACCGATTCGATGGGCAGGAAATTCAGCACATCTTGCGCTGCCACCCAAAGATACTTGTTCACCTCGACCGTGGTGTTCGGATCGGCGGCATTGCCGAACAGATCAAACAGCGTTGATCGCGGCTTGTCGTCGCCGCTTGCCTTGGCCAGTGCCGCGCGCTGCGCATCGCCCGCCGCTTTGCTGGTCATCTGCGCATCGGATGGTATGCCCGCATCCCGGTTCTTGCGGCCAAACAGCCCGGAATCAGCAGACCCAAAGCCGCCACCACAGCCAATCAGCGTTACAGACAAACAGCACATCGCCAAAGCGCGTGCGAGGCGATGCAATGTCATCCGGTCCCCCAATACATATGGCGCTTGTCTAGCCGACCCACCGGGGCGTGCCAAGGCATTTTCCAATGCACCAAAATATCGGTGCCATATAGACAGTATGGATTTCGCCGCCAAATCGCCCGGCCCCGTCACAACGCCGCCCAATCACTGTGACATCCGTGCATCATCCGGGCGGACATTCGGGCGCGCAGGCAGAGTCGCGTTGCAAACCGGGGCCCGTGCGGCGAAACAAGCTCATACCCAATTCGGATTCCCCTGAATTGGCGTCACCGTTTTAAAAACGAGGGAAAACGATGAAAAAGATTCTTCTTGCTACCACCATGCTGGCAGCGACCACTGGCTTCGCAGCCGCTGAAGTTACACTTTCGGGCGACGCTCGTATGGGTATCATCTCCAACTTTGACCTTGCTTCCACCGCGACGACTGACGAAAGCGATCTGCAGTTCACCAGCCGCGCTCGTGTGAAATTCACATTGTCAGGCTCCACCGATGGCGGCCTTGATTTTGGCGGATCGTTCCGCGCTGACAATGCTGCCGGCGCTGCTGCTGGCACCGCCGGCTCGGTGTTCATCTCCGGCGCGTTCGGCAAGTTGACCATGGGCGACGTTGACACAGCTGCACAATCAGCAGTTGGCCAAGTTTCCGGCGTTGGCCTGACCGGCCTTGGCGACCTGAACGAAGTATCCTACATCGGTGGTGGTAACGATCCAACTGCTCTGTATGAATACTCGACAGGCGATCTGACGATCTATGCGTCGGTTACCAACCCAACTTTGGCCGAAGGCCCTGTGTCAAGCGTAGTAGCTTACTCGGCTGCTGCAAAGTACGCTTTGGGTGACTACACAGTTGCTTTGGGCTACGAAGACAATGATGCAGGTTCGACCCACATCATCGCTGGTGTAGCTGCAACATTTGGCGCAGTGACTGCCAAAGCGATCTACGGCGCAGCAACCGGCGGCTTGGTTGATGGTGACCAGTATGCAGTATCGGTTGATTACAAAGCAGATGCTTTGACAGTAACCGCGTTCTACTCGAACAAAGACCTGACCTCGATCATTCAGGAAGCCTACGGTCTGGG
>JAYSPY010000064.1:0-12936 GCA_043721855.1 Pseudorhodobacter sp. | reverse complement strand
GTTGGCCTGAAACGCGGCGGTTTGTTGCTGTCGCTTCTGGTGCTGCCTCTTTATGTCCCCACCCTGATTTTCGGGGCTGAAGTAATACGGCGCGGCGCTGGCGGCCTGGATGCCACCACGCCGTTGCTGCTTTTGGCGGGCATTACCCTAGGCTCGGCAGCGCTTCTGCCCATCGCATCGGCTGCGGCAATCAACGTCAATCTTCGGTGAATGGGTTATGGTAACGCTTGCGCCGCCTGCTCTAAAATCATAGCGAGTAAAAATGTCGATTTGGGAATATGCCAATCCAAAAAAGTTCATGCAAGCTTCTGGCACTGTGTTGCCATGGGTATCGGGCGCATCTGCCATTTGCCTTGTTATCGGGCTGACATGGGGTTTTTTCTTTACGCCGGATGCAGTTAATTTTGGCGCAACCGTCAAGATAATTTACCTGCACGTGCCCTCTGCCATGATGGCCATTAACGCGTGGGGGATGATGCTGGTTGCATCGCTGATCTGGCTGATCCGGCGTCACCACGTGTCGGCGCTTGCCGCAAAAGCCGCAGCACCGATTGGCCTGACAATGACCCTGATCGCGCTGCTGACCGGGGCGATTTGGGGTCAACCAATGTGGGGCACCTGGTGGGCATGGGATCCGCGGCTGACTTCGTTTCTGATTCTGGCGCTGTTTTACCTTGGCTACATCGCCCTGTGGCAGGCGGTCGAAAATCCTGATACCGCCGCTGATCTTACATCGGTTTTGTGCATCGTCGGATCGGTTTTTGCGTTGCTTAGCCGCTATGCCGTCAATTTCTGGAACCAGGGCCTGCACCAAGGCGCGTCGCTTTCGCTGGATAAAAAAGAAAACGTCGCTGATGTTTATTATATTCCTTTGTTGATCAGCATCGCCGGTTTCATCTTGCTGTTTCTGTCGCTTGTGCTTTTGCGCACCAGAACCGAAATCATGTCACGGCGCTTGGCCTCATTGCTATTGCGCGAAAGAGCGGCATGATGGATTTGGGAAAATATGCGCAAGTCGTGCTGTGGTCCTATGCCGGGGCGATTGCGCTGATTTTGGCGCTGATAGTTCAAAGCCTGTGGCAAGCAGCCAAGACCCGCCGCGCCCTGCGCGCTGTGGAAGGCCGGGTGGTGCAAGACAATGATCAAAGGCATGGCAAACCAAATGGCTAAAGTTCTGATGTTCCTGCCGCCGATCATCTTCGCAGCCCTTGCTGCCACCTTCTACATTGGCATGTATCGGGATAACCCTGATAATCTGCCCTCTACCCGCGTGGGCCAACTGGCCCCGGCTTTGCCTAAAACGCCACTTGCCGATTTCCCGCTTTTAACCGCTGCCGACCTCGCCACGGGCAACGTCACACTTGTTAATTTCTGGGCCAGCTGGTGCCCGCCCTGCCGGGCCGAACACCCGGTGTTAAAGCAAATGGCGGCAGACGGCATTCGAGTGGTTGGTGTTAATTTCAAAGATACGGCAGAAGACGCCAGCGCTTATCTGGCAAAAGACGGCAATCCGTTCCTTGCTTTGGCGTTTGATCCGCAGGGGCGTTCTGCAATTGATTGGGGTGTTACAGCACCACCTGAAACCTTTATCATTGGTGGCGATGGCACCGTGCTGTTTCGTTTTGCAGGGCCTTTGGTTGGCAGCTATTACGAACAGGCGTTCGTTCCAGCGTTGCAGACCGCTTTAGCGAGATAGCCATCAATATGTGTTGTAGCGTACCAACATCACAACCATAACCGCGAACAGCCCAACTTGCATCCAAGGCATTGTCATCAACGTGATTTGCTGTAGATCGAGCGGCGTAAAACTGCCTGTAAAAGACAGTGGCGGGTTCAGTGGCAAAAGGCGGTCGTGCATTTGGGGTCTCCGATCAACAACTTGTTGGGATCAGAGTGTCATCCAGAACTTAACAAGAACAAAAGGCCCGGAACGCCCGGGCCTTGATTTTTGGAAACAATTCGTTTCCACCTATGGTTGAATTTACGGGCTCAGGCAGTCTTGGCCAGATTGCGCAGAACATAGTGCAGAACGCCGCCATGTTCGACATATTCAATCTCTATTTCGGTATCAATGCGGCACTTGATCTGGATCGTGCGGCTGGTCCCGTCGGCGGCCGTGATCACACAAGGCACCGTTGACAGCGGCTTCAGATCCCGCGCGAGGCCGTGGATCGCGACCAGTTCATCGCCTTTCAATCCCAGTGATTTCCGGGTATCGCCGCTGGTGAATTCAAACGGAATTACCCCCATGCCAACCAGATTAGACCGGTGAATACGTTCAAAAGACTCCGCAATCACCGCCTTTACGCCAAGCAACGCCGTGCCTTTGGCAGCCCAATCGCGGCTGGACCCCGCACCATATTCAATGCCGCCGAAAATCACCAAAGGCACGCCCGCCGCTTGATACGCCATTGACGCATCAAAAATGCTGGTCTGCACGCCGTCCGGCCCAAGGGTATAGCCACCCTCCACGCCCCCAGAGTCATTGGCAAGCATTTCATTCTTGATGCGGATATTGGCAAAAGTGCCGCGCATCATCACCTCGTGGTTGCCACGCCGCGCGCCGTAAGAATTGAACTCTGATACCGGAACTTTACGCTCTTCCAGATACTTACCTGCCGGAGTTAATGCTTTGAATGAACCAGCTGGGCTGATATGATCGGTGGTGATCATATCGCCCAACAGCGCCAAAATTCGCGCGCCATTGATGTCACTGATCACGCCGGGTTCCCGCGCCATGCCCTTGAAATAAGGCGGGTTCTGGATATAGGTCGATGCCGGCGGCCAATCATAGGTCTCGCGGTCTGTGGTTTCCACCGCTTGCCATTTCTCATCGCCCTTGAACACATCGGCATATTTCTTTTGGAAGGCAGCACGGGTTACAGTCGCCTCGACCAGTTCCGCGATTTCGGCATTGCTGGGCCAGACATCGCGCAAATAGACCGGGCCGTTGGTGCCGATGCCCAAGGGTTCCGTCGTGATGTCGATGTTCATATCGCCCGCCAGCGCATAGGCCACCACAAGCGGCGGCGATGCCAGATAATTGGCGCGCACATCTGGCGAAATTCGCCCTTCAAAGTTGCGGTTGCCCGAAAGCACCGATACCGCCACCAGATCGCCTTCGGCAATTGCCGCTGAGATTTCAGGCTGCAACGGCCCCGAATTGCCGATGCAGGTGGTGCAGCCGTAGCCGACGAGGTTGAAGCCGATGGCGTCGAGGTCTTCCTGCAACCCGGCGGCGTTGAGGTATTCGCTGACAACCTGCGATCCGGGGGCGAGCGAGGTTTTCACCCAAGGCTTCCGCGTCAGCCCCAGCGCACGCGCTTTGCGCGCCACCAACCCGGCCCCGATCATCACATAAGGGTTCGAGGTGTTGGTGCAAGACGTGATCGAGGCGATCACCACCGAGCCGTCGCGCAGTTTGTAATCGGCCCCGCTGACCACGGCGGATTTGCGGGCGTCGATGGCGGCGGTGTGGTTCGGTCCTTCGGAGGCCATGTTCTTGGCGGGTGTCGAGCAGTCAACGCCGCGGAAATCGCAGACCGTCTTGTAAAAACCCACGGCGGCATCGGTCAGCGGGGTGTAATCCTGCGGGCGTTTGGGGCCGGAAATAGCGGGCACGATGGTTGCCATGTCCAGTTGCAGGGTTGAGGAATAGATCGGGTCGTAGCTCGCATCGCGCCACATGCCGTTGGCGCGTGCATAAGCCTCGACCAGCGCAATCCGGCCCTCATCGCGGCCCGTCATGTGCAGATAGCGCAGCGTTTCGTTATCAATCGGGAAAAAGCCGCAGGTAGCGCCATATTCCGGGGCCATATTGGCAATGGTGGCACGGTCGGCCAGTGGCAGGCGGTCCAGCCCGTCACCGTAAAACTCGACAAACTTGTTCACCACGCCATGCTTGCGCAGCATCTGCACGACCTTCAGCACCAGATCGGTCGCCGTGGTGCCTTCAATCATCGTGCCGGTCAGCTTGAAGCCCACCACTTCGGGGATCAGCATGGATACCGGCTGGCCCAGCATCGCGGCCTCGGCCTCGATCCCGCCGACGCCCCAGCCTAGCACAGCCAAGCCGTTTACCATCGTTGTATGGCTGTCCGTGCCCACCAACGTATCCGGATAGGCTACTCGGACGCCATGCTGATCTGCGTCCGTCCACACGGTTTGGGCAAGATATTCAAGGTTCACCTGATGGCAAATGCCAGTTCCGGGCGGCACCACGCGGAAGTTGTTGAACGCCTTTTGCCCCCATTTCAGGAAAACATAGCGTTCCATGTTGCGTTCATATTCGCGGTCAACGTTGGCCTGAAACGCGCGTGGGGTGCCGAATTCGTCGATCATCACCGAATGGTCGATCACCAGATCCACCGGGGCCAGCGGGTTGATCTGCTGCGCATTGCCGCCAAGCCCCAAAATGCCGTCGCGCATTGCGGCCAGATCAACGACCGCTGGCACGCCGGTAAAATCCTGCATCAACACGCGGGCAGGGCGGTAGGCAATTTCCCGCGGGTTGCGGCCGCCTTTGGCCCCCCATTCGGCAAAGGCGCGGATATCGTCCACCGTGACCGTCTTGCCGTCTTCAAACCGAAGCATGTTTTCCAGCACCACCTTCAGGCTGGCCGGAAGGTTTGAAAAATCGCCAAGCCCCGCTGCCTGCGCCGCTGGAATGGAATAATAATCCACCGACGTGCCCCCCGCCGTCAGCGTCTTGCGGGTTTTTTGGCTGTCATGTCCAACGGTGACGGTCATCGCGTTCTCCTGGGCTTATGCTGGGGCAATCATACTGAGATTTGTCTTTCGTTGTCTTGCCTGAAACTGCCAATCAAGCGAAAGCGATCTATTTAAAGTGTATACCATTGTATGCAGTAATTCCAGCCCTCAATGGATATGTTTATCCAACAAAACTGCAACAGGGTTCTGTCACAAACACTCGCTAAACCTTGATTGGCGAAAATCGGCTCATTTGGTGTAGAAGGCATGCAGGCCTAAAAATGGAACACCGATATGCGCCCAATCATAACTGTGACCTGTGGCCTGTGGTTTTGCCTGCAAAACGCTGCCTTTGCCCAATCGCATCCGGTTATTGTGGTCGAACTTTACACTTCGCAGGGCTGTTCGTCCTGCCCTCCGGCAGATGATTTTCTGGCAATGCTGGCGATGGACCCTTCGATCATGCCCTTGGCGCTGCATGTTGATTATTGGGATTATATTGGCTGGGCGGACGTGTTTGGCAATCCGAAATTTGCAGATCGTCAACGCGCATATGCGTCGTTTGCGGGCACCAGAACGATATATACACCCCAGTTTATTGTGGGCGGCCTTGACAAGGTGGAAGGCAATGACCGCGAAGAAACCGGGGAATTCATCCGCAAGCATCTGGCGGCTGCCAAAGATATTGGCCTTGAACTTAGCCGGACGGGAAATATTCTGACGATCCACGCGGACGCGAAAGCGGCACTTGGCGGCAACACGACTGTGCAACTTGTGCGCTATATTCCGTCACAGAGCGTCAATATTGAACGCGGGGAAAATGCTGGAAAGACGATAACTTACTACAACATCGTGAAATCATGGCAAACTTTGGGGAACTGGACCGGTGACGAAGCGCTTGATCTGCAAGCGAACGTCGAGGGAGATGACCCATTGGTTGTGATCGTGCAACACGACGGCCCGGCTTTTATCGTGGCTGCGGCCCGGTTGGACTGAGAAACTATCAGGTCTTCCAACGATTGTGAATCCAAAACCACTGTTCCGGGTTGGCGCGCACCCGCGCCTCTAGGCTTGCCGTGATCGCCGCTGTCATTGTTATCGCATCGCTGGCTGGAATGGGCGCTTCAAGATCAATTGCAAAGCTTAATCCGTCGCTTTGCCGTGTGCCATAAAACGGGATCAACAGGGCATCATAGCGCAGGGCCAGTGCTGCCGCAGACGATGCTGTGCGGGCAGGGCGGCCCATAAACGAGTATGTTTCAGTCCCCCGGACGTCCTGATCAAACAGCAAAACCAGCTGGCCCCCGGTGCGCAAATGCCGGACAAAACCGGCGGTGCCGCGCGGACCCTGGGCAAAAATGGGGCCGCCAAACGCTTCCATCGTGCGCACGTAATGGTCGTTGAAATAGCTGTTGCGGGCCGGGCGGTACAGCCCACCCACCGCAAAACCCCGAGCCACCAGACTGGCGCGCGCCGCCTCGTAATTGCCAAAATGGCCGGACACCAAAATAACCGCCTGCCCTTTGGCGCGCGCTGCAAACAAGGCGGCCACACCTGGGCCGTTCGGCTCTATCTTGGTCATCCGCCGCATGAATTCTTTGGTCGAATAGTTTTCAATCAAAGATCTTCCTGCATTATCAGCTACTTGGTCAGCAATTGCCGCGCGCCGCGAAATCGGCATTTCGGGCCATATCAGGGCCAGATTATCCAAGGCACGCCGTTTATAACCGACCAGCGGTGCAATCACCCGCCGCATGACGGCACCAAAAAACCAAACACGCAGGCGGTAAGGCAGCGCCAAAGCCAGCCATATCAACGTGCGAAGGATCAGGTTTTCCAGCCAATGTTTTGTATTCACTGGCGTCTGGTCCGCGGGCATATGATCTTGGCCTCACTGGGTTGTGCGCGCAATATGCGTCTCGCGGTGCCAGACATAAAGCCCAGCCGCAATGATGACAAGCGCACCGAGAATGGTCCAGCGATCCGGGAATTCACCGTATAGAAGCGCGCCCCAAATGGCTGCAAACACAATCCCCAAATAGGCAAACGGCGCGACAACCGACGCCTCTGACAGTGAAAAGGACCGTATCAAACACAATTGCGCCCCTGTTCCAAGCGCTCCCATCAGGCAAAACTGCACCCAGTCATCCGCCGACACCGGTATCCAGATGAATGGTTGCCACGCAGCCAGCACGCCAGATCCAAAAAACGACGCATAGATCATCGATGTCCAGGCACTTTCATTGCGGCCGACAAATCTTGTGATCAACGCGTTGCCAGTATAGCAAATCGCCGCGCCTATCGGCAGCAATGCAGCCGGGGTGAACACACCGTAACCCGGACGGATGATGATCATCGCACCAATCATTGCTGTAACCACCCCCATCAGGCGACGCGGCCCAAGACGTTCGCCCAAAAACAAAGCCGCGCCAAGCGTAATAAGCACCGGATTTGTATCGGTTAGCGCGGTCGCTTCAGCCAAGCCAATATAGCCCAAAGCAGTGAAAAACATACCTGTCGCGCCAAATTGACAGGCACAGCGTGCCAGATGAAGCCACGGATAGCGTGTGCGCAAAATGGGCCCGATCCGCCCGCGCAAAATCAGCAAAACAAAAATCAACTGCCCGGCAAACCGCGCCCAAATCACCTGGGGCGTGGGATAGCGTTGCAGCAACCCCTTCGCGACCGCGTCCATCATCGTAAACAATAAAATCGCGACAACCATCAAGCAGATCGCGCGACTGTTTGACCCGGCGGTTTTTGGAAAAATAGGTGGGGTCATCGCGCCGTCCATACCGCGCCATGGCGCATGGTTGCGTATTTAAAGCTACGATTCGCGCAGGGCAACCGGCAAAGCTGGCCTTCGTTCACCCGCAAAAGAACGCGCATCGCGCCAAAAGCCGAAACGGCAGAAATCTGACCCAGCCCTTGCAAGGCAAATCCCAAGACGGCCCATGAAATCGCAGAGACTATTTGTGGGCTGTAATTTACTCATCCTCGCGGATTAGCACAATTTCGCCGGAACTTTCTAACTGCCGCAGTGCGGTGATGACCGCATTCATGGCCAATTCTGCGTCTTTTTCCTTGACCACGCCGCGCGCCTCCATTTCTTCGCGCAAAGATTGCGACATGCGTTGTGACATGTTCGCAAGAATAAATTCTGCCGCTGTCAGATGGGCGGCGTCCACCTGTGCCCCAGCAAGGGCGGTCACCAACGCCACGGGTTCCACTGCGCGCACCAGTTTTGGCACGTCGCGCGGCGCAAGCCGTTCCGGAATATGAATAAACGTAAAAATCGCTCGCCGCACCTGATCGGCAAAGGTGGCATCGGTTTCGTCCAGCCCCTTGAGAACATCTTCGCGGGTAAACGCGGGCGATACGTTTAAAATTGCGCCAACCCGTTCCACCGGGTCACTGTCAAATGCACGCGGGGGCAGGTGCTCCAATTGCGCGGCAAGCGACAGACCAATACGGCGCACTGTCTCTGGGTCGACATTTCCGGTCATCGACACCGCAAATGCCACCCTGCGCGCACGGTCACCGGGCAGTTTCCCCAGCAAATCGGCCGCTTTAGGCACCGGCAATTTAGAAAGCATCACCGCCGCCACTTCAACGCTTTCCTCGATCAAGATCGGCAACAGGCGCGCTGAATCCAACGCCATGATCCTGTCCCAAGGATCAGCCTTTGCCGATGCCCCCGCCAGCCTGCGCAACCGATTGGCCGCCGTCGTGCTGATATGCCCATCCATCAAGGTCAGCGCACCCTCAATCCCACCGGGAAAAGACAGGCCCACCTGTTCCAATTCGGCCATAAATTCCGCCACCACAGCCCCCAAAGTGGTGCGGTCCACCATCCGCATATGGCCCATCTGTTCGGCCAAAGCTGCCTGAATATGTTCGGGCAAAGTGGTGATTTGCAACGGCGATCCTTCTGCCAGCAGCAGACGCACGATCACCGCTGCCTTTTCGCGTGCGTTCAATCCGCGCAGAGGCGCGTTCACCCGTGAAAAGCGTTCTACCGGCGTGATCTGCGCCAAAGTGACCGATGTGTCTTGTGCCATGCTGCCCGCCTGAAAACCCGTTCAGACTTATGTTTGCAGATGGCAGTTAACGCCTGCTGAATCCCGAACAAGGATCAGCAGGTCACTTTATCTATAGCTGGTTGTTTGCCCGGTTGCCACGGCCTTGGCCAAAGACGCTTCGGCCCATGACCCCGCCACGCAGGCGAATTTGGTCCAACTCGGCACTGGCAAGAACAAGTTCGTTCATCTCGACGTAAGCCTGCTCCAGATATGAGCGCGCCTGAATATTATCCGGGGTCTGCGCCAACGCCTCAGCATAATACGCCAATCCATCCTCCAGCCGCCCGGTATAGGCCAATTCGCGCACTGCCAGAAACCGCTGGTCGTTGTTCATGCCGGTGGTTTCAGGTGCCACGCACAGGGAAGTCTTTTCATCCCAAATCTCGCCGTCCTTGCAATCTTTGCTGGTCTGCGTCGGTGTTGGAGGTGCTGTATCATCACTGCCCGCCGCAAAGGGCAGGGCAGTCATCATCAAAGTTGCTAAGAGGCGAATCGGGCATGCTTTTGCTGGCTCATAGCCAGACACAGCCCGCAAATTCCCGAAACAAGGTCGAGAAATCCCCCTTGCATTATCACGCCTGCGTGACCCTCAGGCCCCAAACACCCGGCGGAATATCGTATCCACATGCTTCGTGTGATAGCCAAGATCAAACTTTTCCTCAATCTCGGCAGGCGAAAGCGCCGCCGTTACCTCGGCATCGGCCAAGAGTTCGGTCTTGAAATCTGCGCCCTTTTCCCAGACCTTCATCGCATTTCTTTGAACCAACCGGTACGCATCCTCCCGGCTTACCCCGGCCTGCGTCAGTGCCAGCAACACCCGCTGGCTCATCACCAAGCCGCGGAATTTGTTCATATTCGCCAGCATCGTCTGCGGATAAATCACCAATTTCTCCAGCAAGCCGGCAAGGCGGTGCAACGCGAAATCCAGCGTGATCGTGGTATCCGGCCCAATCGCGCGTTCAACGGACGAATGCGAGATATCCCGCTCATGCCACATCGCGACATTTTCCAGCGCCGGCACCACCGCCATCCGGATCAACCGCGCAAGACCTGTCAAATTCTCTGACAGCACCGGGTTGCGCTTATGCGGCATGGCAGAACTGCCCTTTTGACCGGGGCTGAAAAACTCCTCCGCCTCCAACACTTCGGTGCGCTGCATATGGCGAATTTCCATCGCGATATTCTCGATGCTGGACGCAATCACCCCCAGCGTTGCAAAATACATTGCATGCCGGTCGCGCGGGATAACCTGCGTCGAAATCGGCTCTGGCGTCAGCCCCAGCATCTTGCAGACATGTTCTTCGACAGATGGATCAATATTCGCAAACGTCCCAACAGCGCCCGAAATGGCCCCTGTCGCCACCTCGGCCCGCGCTGCCACCAGCCTTGAACGCCCCCGCGCCATTTCCGCGTAAAACCGCGCAAACGTCAGCCCCATCGTGGTGGGTTCGGCATGAATGCCGTGGCTGCGCCCAATGCGAACATCATCCTTATGTTGATAGGCCCGCGTTTTCAGCGCAACCAGAACCCGGTCCATCCCCACCAACAACAGGTCCGTCGCGCGCACCAGTTGCACGTTCATGGTGGTGTCCAACACATCCGAAGACGTCATGCCCTGATGCACAAACCGCGCATCATCCGCGCCGATATGCTCTGCCAGATGGGTGAGGAAAGCGATCACATCATGCTTGGTGACCGCCTCAATCTCGTCGATCCGCGCCACATCAAAGGTCACGTCGCGCGCCCGCCAAACCGCCGCCGCATTGGCCGCCGGGATCACCCCAAGTGCTGCCTGCGCATCACAGGCATGTGCCTCAATCTCAAACCAGATGCGAAATTTCGTCTCGGGTGACCACAGGGCCACCATCTCGGGGCGGGAATATCGGGCAATCATCACGGGCCTTTCGATTGCTAGGACGGGCAAATGTCGCTTAGACTGCAACCCAACCACGCGCAAGCGAGTTGGCCTGCGAAAGCCATCATTACTTGGCAAACAAAGGGGATGCCGTGCGCCACCTAACCTTCGCCACTACCTGTTTGGCCTTGCTTGCAACCATCGCAGAGGCCGATGATCGGCATCCCCTCGATGCCCCCAGCCTAAAAACCGCCCACACCGCCCGCATCTTCGCCTGTGATGGCGGCGCCACCCCGTTAAAGATCTAGGCGATTCACACATTTCTGAGCCTCCATCCGTGGGCGAGGGATTTGAAGTATTGGAGACCGTGGCGGAAGGTTATCGGGCCGGGCGGTTTGGATTTTGGATAACCGTCCCATCCGCCGAGCTTGGCGATGATCCACGCGGCCCAGGCAAGCGTTTCCGGCGGATGAGGGTTCTTCTGGAGCGCGGTCTTGCCTTCGAGTTCGGGCAGGATTGCGTGGAGGGTCTCGATTTCGGGGGGCGAAAAAGCGATCCTGGCGTCTTGTTTGGATCGTCCATCACGCGCCTGGACGAGCTGCATGATGGTGCAGGCGGCACGGGCGGCAATCGCGGTCAGCTTGATCAACCGCTCGGCGTTTTCCAACTGGCTGTCTTCCAGTTGCAGTCCCTGCTGTTTCAGGGTGCGGAAGAATTGCTCAATATGCCAGCGCTGCCGGTACCAGCCAACCACGCGCCAGGCCATCGCCGCATCCTCGACCCGATGCGTGGTCAGAAGCCGCCACAAGATGGGCTCGGCGCCCGGCGGCGCATCCACCTCGCAGACCTCGACAAGGCTGACTTCCACCGTCTCGGCCAGTCCCTCCTGTCTGGCCAGATTGGCGGGGCGCTTGAGCGTGACGCGGCCAAAGCGGGTCACGAGCCTGGCGGTGCGGGCCGGACGGCCAGGGCATACGCGCAACGCTAGAGTCTGTCCGGCGCTGACAGAATCGCCAGACAGACTCTAACCTTTTGTTTTTGCGCGTGTCTGGCAACAAAACCGGTGTCCACCCCTGCCTTCGCAGGGGCAGGCATTTTGTCGGACAGTCCCTAAAGCAGGGTCTGCAAGCGGTAGCCGGGGGCATGGGCCAGACGGACCCAGGTGATCGGCGCTTCGGTGCCCCAGGTGCAGCGTTCGGTGATGAACAGGGCGGTGCCTTCGAGGACGGACAGGGCCGTGGCCTCGGTCTTGCTGGCGGGTTCGGCGGAAAAGGCGATGTCGCCAGTGGCAAAGGCGACATGGGCGACCAGCCATTCATTGGCACTGATCGCGGCAAAATCCGGCAACGGTTGCGGCAAAGCGGCGGGGTTCAGCCAGCGGTCCTCCAGCGCAAAGGCGCGGCCATCCGCCAGATGTAGGGTTTGCAGGTGCAGCATCGGCATGGCATGAGCCAGCCCCAGCCGCGCCGCAACCGCTATCGGCGGCACCTTCGATCTCTGCGACAACAGCCGAAACGCATACACCTGCCCGCGGGCCGCAACCTCTTGCCGGATCACCGGAATATCGAGCGTCGCCTTGCGGACCGGCAACATGGCCACCCGCGTTCCGGACTTGCGTTTGCGCTCCAGCACCCCGGTCTGCGCCAGTTCCCGCAGCGCCCGGTTCACCGTCGCGCGGGCACAGTCAAACTCCAGCGCCAGGGCTTCTTCGGTAGGGATGATTTCGCCCGGTGGCCAGCGCCGGGTTCGGATGCGGCTTAGCACCTCCGCCCGGATCTCCTCCCAGCCCTGCGGCATCACAGATCCGCCCGTAGACGGGCCATCGCCGCACGATACCGCGCGACAATCCCATCCCGCGCCACATGCCTGCCACCTTGGACGATGGGCCGACCCGCCGACCAGACCGCGGTCACCATGCGGTCATCGCCGGCAAAGATATAGGTATCAAGGATCGTATCACCCTCCGCCGCCGCCAGATCAGGACCGGAGCAATCTAGCGCCATCAGATCGGCCCACTGGCCCACTTCGATGGCCCCCAAACCGCGCCCCGCCGCCTGCGCCCCACCCGTGCAGGCCCCTTCATACAGCACCCGCCCCGTAGAACGCCCAGCCTCCGCCAGCACCGCCCTGGCTTTCACACCAAGGCGCTGCGAATACTCCAGCAGCCGCAGCTCTTCGGACAAGGAAATCCGCACATTGCTGTCGGACCCCACGCCAAACCCTCCGCCTTCTGCGAGGAACCTTGGGCCATCAAAAATCCCGTCCCCCAGATTGGCCTCGGTGATCGGG
>JAYSPY010000063.1:0-34446 GCA_043721855.1 Pseudorhodobacter sp. | reverse complement strand
GTTGCCCTACCTTGAATGGAGGGCAACCGAATCATGCAACACAAAACCCGTCAAGCGCACCGGGAAAACCAAACCTGACGATGTGTGCATCCCCTAGCGCTTGGCCGGGGGGCTTTGCTTTGGCCATGTTTTGCGGCCTCAGGCGGCGGATACAGCACGGCCTGTCAGCACTTTGACCAGATTGGCCCGGTAGGCAGGGGTGCCGTGCAGATCGCCGATCATGCCTTTGGACGGCACGGTCAGGTTTGTGATGGCAGATGCTGCGAAGTTGGCGGTAAGGGCCGCTTCAGCTTCAGCCCAGCGAAAGACGCCATTTTCTGCGGCCCCTGTCACGGCGACCCGCACACCGCCCGCATATTTGGCAACGAACACCGCCGTCAGGGCAAAGCGCGATGCGGGTTGGTCGAATTTGACATAAGCCGCCTTTTGCGGCACCGGGAAGGTGACGGAGGTGATGAATTCGCCCTCATCCAGCGCCGTCGAAAACATGCCTTTAAAGTAATCATCCGCCTTGATCTTGCGCAGGTTGGTATGAACGGTGGCCCCTGATCCCAGCACCGCCGCCGGATAGCAGGCGGACGGATCGTTATTGGCAAGCGATCCACCTAGTGTGCCGCGGTTGCGCACGGCGGGATCACCGATGCCACCTGCCAATTTGGCAAGTGCCGGGTAATACTTTGCCGCCTCTTTTGCCACCACGGCGTGAATGGTGGCGGCCCCGACAGACACACCATCATCCGCCATACACACGCCCTGAAGTTCCGGGATGCCCATCAGGCTGACCAGAACCGACGGCGACGCAAGCCGTTGTTTCATCGTGGGGATCAGGGTTTGCCCACCAGACAGCGCCTGCGCGCCCTCTGACCCCATGGCTTTCACGGCATCTGCGATGGTGCTGGGTTTGACGAAGTCGAAGTTATACATGTGCTTTGCCCTTCGTTTACGCGTTGATCGCTGCCCAAACGCGCGATGGCGTCAGGGGCATGTCGATATGGGTTATTTTGGTCATGCCGCCGCGTTGCAGCGCGTCGATCACCGCATTGACCACGGCGGGCGGCGATCCGATGGCCCCCGCCTCGCCGCAGCCTTTGACGCCCAGCGGGTTGTGGGTGCAAGGTGTGATGCAGCTGTGATCGACCGTGTACATCGGCAGATCGTCGGCGCGGGGCATGGTGTAATCCATGTACGACCCCGACAAAAGCTGGCCGTTGGCGTCGTAAGTGCAGCCTTCCAGCAGCGCCTGCCCGATGCCTTGGGCCACACCGCCATGCACCTGACCCTCAACAATCATCGGGTTCATCACATTGCCGAAATCATCGGCGCAGGTGAAACTTTGCACCTCGACCCGACCTGTATCAGGATCAACTTCAACCTCACAGGCATAGGCCCCGGCGGGGTAAGTGAAGTTGGCCGGATCGTAGAACGCGGTTTCTTCCAGCCCCGGCTCCAGCGTGGCAAGCGGGTAGTTGTGCGGAACATAGGCGGAAAACGCAATCTCGCCGAAGGTTTTGGCTTTGTCAGTGCCGGTGACGCTGAACTTGCCATCGGCAAAGACGATGTCACCTTCTGCGGCTTCCAGCATGTGGGCCGCGATTTTCTTGCCCTTGGCGATAACCTTGTCCAACGCTTTGTCCATGGCCGACCCGCACACCGCCAAGCTGCGCGAGCCGTAGCTGCCCATGCCGAACGGAATTTTGGAGGTGTCGCCATGCACGATGTCGATGTTGGCTTCGGGGATGCCAAGCTTGTCAGCCACGATCTGGGCAAACACGGTTTCGTGCCCCTGCCCGTGGCTGTGCGCGCCGACCATGACAGAGATGTTACCGGTGGGGTTCACCCGCACTGTTGCCGCATCATAAAGACCGACGCGGGCACCGAGGGCACCGACGAGGGCAGAGGGCGCGATGCCGCAAGCCTCGACCCAGGTCGATAAACCAAGGCCGCGCAACTTGCCCGCCTTGGCGCTGTTGGCGCGGCGGGCCTCGAAGCCAGCGAAGTTGCCAAGGTCCAGCAGTTTGTCCAGCGTGGCCCCGTAGTTTCCGGTGTCATAGACAAGGCCGACGGGCGTTTGGTAGGGGAATTGGTCGGGCTGAATGAAGTTTTGCCGACGCACAGCGACCGGGTCTAGCCCCAGTTCGCGGCACATTTTATCGACCACACGCTCAATAGAATAAGTGGCTTCTGGCCGCCCTGCCCCGCGATACGCGTCAACTGGCGCGGTATTGGTGAACACGGTTTTGACGTTCACATAGATCAGAGGTGTTTTATACGGCCCCGCCATCACGGTGCCGTGCAGGAAAGTCGGCGTGACGGTGGCGAAGTTCGACAGATACGCGCCAACATTGGCCAGCGTTTCCGTGCGCAAGGCAAGGAAGTTGCCCTGCTTGTCGGTCGCGAGTTCAATGGTGGTTTCATGGTCGCGGCCATGCGCATCGGTAAGGAACGCCTCGGACCGATCCGCCACCCATTTCACCGGGCGACCAATGCGGCGCGAGGCTGCCAAAACAAGGGCTTCTTCGCCGTAGTGATAGATTTTCGACCCGAAACCGCCACCGACATCGGGGGCAATGACGTTCAGTTTATGCTCGGGGATGCCCATCACGAAAGCGGCGATCAAAAGCCGGGTCAGGTGCGGGTTCTGGCTTGTTGTGTATAGCTTGTAATCCTCAGTGCCCGGATCGTAAACGCCGATGGACGCGCGGGGTTCCATCGCGTTGGGGACAAGCCGGTTGTTGATCAGCTTGAGGCTGGTCACATGCGGTGCTGCTTTGAACGCAGCATCCACGGCGGCGCGGTTATCTTCGATCCAACCCCAGTCGTAGCAGATGTTATCGGCAATTTCATCATGCACGCGGTTGGTATTATCGGCAACGGCGGCTGCCATATTCACAATCGCAGGCAATTCTTCAAAGACCACATCCAGCGATTCCACAGCGGAACGCGCAATTTCGGGTGTTTCTGCAATCACGGCGGCGTAGGCGTCACCAACATGGCGGACCTTGCCATGCGCCAGCACCGGGCGCTTTGGTTCTTTCATCGCCTCGCCATTGCGGCTTTGGATCAGCCAGCCTGCTGGGTTACCCCCCACGGCGGCAAAATCCGCACCGGTAAACACGGCAAGCACGCCCTCCATCGCCTCGGCTGCTTTCGTATCGATCGATACGATACGGGCATGGGCATAGGTGGACCGCGCAAAAGCCGCGTAGGTTTGGCCGTGAAGCTGGATGTCGGCCGTATAGCGCCCGCGTCCCGTCAGGAACCGCACATCTTCGCGCCGCTTGGAGCTGGCACCGATACCACTGTCTTTAGGCATGTCATTCCTCCCTGGAATGGGTGCATTGCCTGCACCGAAAATGCGAATGTCTACTCGGCTGCTACGGCAGAGATGTCCTGTCCGGATGCAGCCAGCACCGCCTTGACGATGTTGTGGTAGCCCGTGCAGCGGCAAATGTTGCCTTCAAGATGATGGCGAACCTGTGCTTCTGTGGGCTTTGGAATATCAACCAACATGGCCGCCGTCGTCATCACCATGCCCGGGGTGCAAAACCCGCATTGCAGCCCGTGATGATCCTGGAACGCTTGTTGGATTGTGCCAAGGCTGCCATCCGCATTGGCCATGCCTTCGATCGTTTTGACAGACGCCCCCGCCACATCAACCGCAAAGATCGAGCAGGATTTGACGGCACGGCCATCGACATGCACGACGCATGATCCGCATTGCGAGGTATCGCAGCCAATATGGGTGCCGGTCATTCCCAGCCCGTCACGCAAGAAAGACGACAGCAAGGTGCGCCCTTCCACATCGCGCGACACGGATTTTCCATTCACGCTAACCGTGACTTTGGGCATCTTGTTGTCCTCCCTTGAATCTACTTGGGTAGATTTTGCAATTACGTGTTCCGGTTTGTTAAGAAATCAAACGTTTGAACCAGCCCTTTTTCGCCGGCTCACCTTCGGCAACCTCTGTATCAGGTTCGCCGTCATCTTCGACTGTATCTTGAAAGCGGGTAAAGAATTCATCGGCCATCTTTTTGGCAAATCCGTCGATGATGCGGCTGCCAAGCTGGGCCAGTTTGCCGCCGACATTCGCCTCGACCGTGTAAACCAGTCTTGTTCCCCCTTCGATCGGCTCCAGCGTGACCTGCGCGCCGCCCTTGGCGAATCCTGCAGGGCCACCCTTGCCTTCACCGTTGATGGTAAGACTTTTGCCCTCCACCCGGTCAGACAGTTTGACGACACCTGTGAAAGTGGCCTTCACCGGGCCCACGCGTTGCACAACCACCGCTTCAAACTGCGTATCGGCGGTGCCTGTCATGCTTTCGCAGCCGGGAACCGACGCTTTCAGAACATCCGGGTTCAAAAGGGCTGCCCAAACCGTGGCGGGATCAGCCATGATATCGCGTTGATCAGATAGTTGCATTGTTCCCCCACAACCCCAAACCAGAGTATCATCCGAGGATTGGCATTTCGGCAAGTGTTTCAACACAAGATCCGGCTAAATTTGTGAAACCCGCCAAAAGATCAAATCCGCCGTCTGCGTGTCGCCGGGCTTTACCGAAACTGCAAAACGCGCAATACCCGCGTCTTGGCCTTGCAGGAGTGGTGCATGCAGAATTTTTCCCGCCGCAGTGTGCTGGGGCTTACAGCGGTGGCGCTGGCCGCCTGTGGCGCAAAGCCGCAGCGCGGCGAGGTAACACGCGGGCTTTATTCGGGCGAGACGCCGGAATTGCGCCGCCTGATCAACCAGGTGGCGGCAGAGAATGATGTGCCGGCCTCGCTGATCCACCGCGTGGTGCAACGCGAAAGCGGCTATAACCCGGCAGCGCGCAATGGGCCCTATTACGGGCTGATGCAGATCCTGCCGCAAACGGCGGGCACCATGGGCTATGACGGCCCGGCATCAGGCTTGCTGGATGCGCAGACCAATCTGAAATACGCCGTGCGCTATTTGCGCGGGGCGTGGCTGGTGGCCGACGGCAGCGAGGACCGCGCCATGATGTGGTATGCATCGGGCTATTATTACGAGGCAAAGCGGCGCGGCTTGTTGGAAGAAACCCGGTTGCGGGGGTAGGTTTTTCATGCCCCGCTCATCCTTCCCGTTCGGTCAGTTTTCGCTTTGTTGCAGTGAAGACCGACCGATGGGGAAGGATGCGCGACGATCAATACCACGCGTCGGCTATTCCTGACTTTTTGCGGCCTATGAAATCGTGCAGTCCGTCGCGGATGCCGTCGTCCAGGTGTGGCGCCTCGAATTGCGCGAGCCGTTGCTTCCACTGCGCGTTGGCGCGGGTCGCGGCGTCAGATGAACCGGCAGCCTCCCATTTCTCGAACGGCTCATTGTCGGACAGATCGCTATCCCAAAACGCCGTCTCATAGTGGCGCATGGTGTGGGCGCAGCCGAAGAAATGGTTGCCGGGGCCAACCTCGGAAAAGGCGTCAACAGCCAGTTGATCATCGTCGATCACCACGCCTGCAAGGTATTTGTGCAGGCTTCCGCACAGATCGGCGTCAAGCATGAATTTCTCGTAACTCATGCTCAGCAGCCCATCGAGAAAGCCGGCTGCGTGCAGGATGAAATTCGCCCCGCAATGAATGGCGGCCAGCATCGACATCGTGCCTTCCATCATCGCTTGGGCGTCGGGCAGTTTTGACGTGGTGAAATTGCCCGAACAGCGCAGCGGCAGGTTCAGGCGGCGGGCAAGCTGGCCGATGACCATGGACCCTATCGCGGGTTCCGGGGTGCCGAAGGTAGGGCTGCCGGATCGCAGGTTCATCGAGCTTAGGAAATTGCCGAAAATCACCGGCGCGCCGGGGCGTTCTAGCTGTGTCAGCGCGCAGCCCGCCATGGTTTCAGCCAGACTTTGCGCGATGCCGCCCGCATTCGTCACTGGCCCCATCGCCCCACCCAGAATGAACGGCACGATCACAGCGGCTTGGTTGGCGCGGGCATAGGCGCGCAGGGCGCGTGTCATGGTGCCATCCCAGACCAGCGGCGAGTTGACGTTGACATTGCCAAGGATCACGCAATTTTGGTCAACGAAATCAGCGCCAAACAAGATGCGCGACATATCAATACTGTCTTCTGCGCGCGACTCGGATGTGACAGATCCCATGTAGGGTCGGTCCGATAGCGTGATATGCGCCATCAACATATCGAGGTGGCGCTTGTTGACGGCGATATCGGTCGGCTCGCAGATGGTGCCGCCGGAATGGTGGAAATTGGGGCTGGACTGCGTGAGTTTTATGAAATTCTGGAAATCGTCCAACGTGCCGAAACGCCTGCCCCGATCAAGATCCATCACGAAAGGCGATCCGTAGGCAGGCGAAAACACCACAGACTTTCCGCCGATTACAACCGAATTGGCCGGGTTGCGGGCGTGTTGGGTAAAGCTGGCTGGCGCGGTTTTCAAAAGTCCGCGCAGCAGGCCGGGCGGGAATTTGACCAGCAGGCCCTGCACATCCGCCCCCGCACGGCGCCAGTGATTTAACGCCACGGGGTCATCGCGAAACTCGATCCCGATTTCCGCCAAAATACGG
Organism: Pseudorhodobacter sp.; assembly: GCA_043721855.1. Taxonomy (GTDB): domain Bacteria; phylum Pseudomonadota; class Alphaproteobacteria; order Rhodobacterales; family Rhodobacteraceae; genus JACMNW01. The sequence continues at coordinate 27,909 of JAYSPY010000063.1, read as the reverse complement.
TCAGCGGCAGCTTCGATTTTCACAAGGTTGTCTTCGGACAGAATGTCGTATGTCGGGATATTGCGAATGATATAGGGCTGGCCCATGCCGCCGCCCCTTTGCGCGCGTTGCATATGGCGGGCTTGGCGGCCTGATCTTGGTTTATGCCCGGTCACGCTGTGCACGTTCAGGTGATCACATCGGGTGCCGTGCGACCTGTATGGGCGGCAATGCCCGCCAAGGCATGTGCCGCACGGATCACAGGGGCCAGCGCCTCTTGCGGATCGTGGTCCAGACCGTCCGGGCCGGGGGCGTAGCGTTCCAGATACAGGCGCAAAGTCGCGCCCGCAGTTCCCGTGCCTGACAGGCGCATGACGATGCGGCTGCCATCCGCGAACAGGATGCGGACGCCTTGCTTTGTGCTGACCGATCCATCAACCGGGTCGGAATAGGCGAAATCGTCCGCCCCGCTGATGGTCATGCCTTCGATCTGGCGGCCGGGCAATGCGGGCAGGCTGTCGCGCAGGGCGGCGACCATGGCGTCGGCACCTGCGGTTTCTATAGCCTCAAAATCATGGCGGGAATAATAGTTGCGCCCGTATTTGGCCCAGTGCTGCGCCAGAATATCGGCGACCGATTGCTGGCGCACAGCCAAAATGTTGAGCCACAAAAGCACGGCCCAAAGCCCGTCTTTTTCGCGCACATGGTCTGACCCCGTGCCGAAGCTTTCTTCGCCGCAAATGGTGGCGCGGCCATCGTCAAGCAGGTTGCCGAAGAATTTCCACCCGGTCGGCGTTTCATATTTGCCTATGCCAAGCGCATCAGCCACGCGGTCAGCCGCCGCCGATGTCGGCATCGACCGCGCCACCCCCTTGAGGCCCGCCTTATAGCCGGGTGCCAGATGGGCGTTCGCGGCCAGCACGGCCAGGCTATCAGATGGGCTGACATAAATGCCGCGCCCGACCACCATGTTGCGATCCCCGTCGCCGTCTGAGGCCGCGCCAAAGTCGGGGGCGTTTGCGCCAAACATCTCGTCCATCAAGGCCTTGGCCCAGGTCGGGTTCGGGTCTGGGTGCATACCGCCAAAATCTGGCAAGGGTGTTCCATTTATCACCGTGCCCTTGGCCGCCCCAAGCCGGTCTTCCAAAATCTGGTGGGCATAAGGCCCGGTCACCGCGCACATCGCGTCAAAGCGCATCTTGTAGCCGGATTTGAACAACGCCGCGATGGCGGGAAAATCGAACAGGGTTTCCATCAGGGCGGCGTAATCCGTAACGGGGTCCACCACATCAACAATCATATCGCCCAGATCGCTGCGCCCGACCATGGCCAGATCAACGTCATGCGCCTGCAGGATATGATATTCGGTGATCGACAATGTGTGTTGATACATCGCTTCGGTCACGGCTTCGGGCGCAGGACCACCGTTGGGCATGTTGAATTTCACACCGAAATCTTCATCCGGCCCGCCGGGGTTATGACTTGCCGACATGATGATGCCGCCATCGGTTTTGTTCAGCCTTATCAGATGGCTGGCGGCGGGTGTTGACAAAATAGCACCCTGCCCCACAATCACGCACGCCGCCCCATTTGCCGCGGCCATGCGCAAAATCACCTGTGCTGCGCGGTCATTGAAATAGCGTCCGTCGCCGCCCAGAACCAGTGTTTTGCCAGCCACGCCGCCCACGCCATTGAAAATCGCCTGCACGAAATTTTCAAGGTAATGATGTCCCATGAAAACAGCAGTCTTTTTGCGCAAGCCAGAGGTGCCGGGTTTTTGATCATTGAAGGCCGTGGTGGCGATGGTTAGAACGGTCATTTTTGGCCTCCGGGTGCAGCGAAAATTGGGGTGAAAACCAGCACGGATTGTGCCGGCAGGTCGATCACGGGTTGCGATCGGGCAGGTTGCAGCGCGGGCGCAGTGGTGTCCAGAACCAAGCACCATCCGGGGGCGGTTTTGGGCAGGGTCAGCCTTTGCGCGGGGCCGGTGTTGAAGACCAGAAACACCGCATCCGCGCCCGCGCGCCCTTCAGCCGCCATGCGCAATTCCACACAGATGCAGCGAAACGCGGGGTCGTGCCAGTCTTGTGCATGCGGCTCTGACCCGTCTGGCCTGCGCCAGATCACATCCATCAGCCCATCGGTTGGCCGCGGGCGACCGTGTAAAAACCGCCGCTGCCGCAGCACCGGATGCTGTTTTCTAAGCGCGGTCAGCAAGGCCACAAACTCGGCCAGACCGGGGCCTCGGTTTTCCCAATTCAGCCAGCTTGTCTCGTTATCCTGCGCATAGGCGTTGTTGTTGCCGGCCTGAGTTTGCCCCACCTCATCGCCCGCCAGCAGCATCGGCACACCTTGGCTTAGCATTAAGGTGGCCAGCAGGTTGCGCTTGCGCAAATCACGTGCGGCACGGATTGCCGGGTCATCAGTTGGGCCCTCGATGCCCAGATTGTCGGAATGATTTTCGCCGTGCCCATCGCGGTTTTCCTCGCCATTGGCAAAGTTGCGCTTGACGGTGAAACTGACCGTATCCTCCAGCGTGAAGCCGTCATGCGACGTGATGAAATTCACCGAAGATGTGGCGGCCCGCGCCGAATGATCGAACTTTTCGGCTGATCCCAGCAGCCGTTTGGCAAAGTCTGTAACCATGCCCGCATCGCCGCGCCAGAACCGGCGCACACCATCGCGGAACTTGTCATTCCATTCGGCAAACGGGTGCGGGTACGCCCCAAGTTGGTATCCGCCGGGGCCGATATCCCAAGGCTCCGCGATCAGTTTCACGCGGCTTAGAACCGGGTCTTGGCGGATGGCATCAAAAAATCCGCCATTTGAATCAAACCCATAAGCCTCGCGGCCAAGCGTCGTCGCCAGATCAAAGCGAAAGCCGTCAACATGCATCACCTCCACCCAATAACGCAGCGAATCCAATACCATACGCAGCACCATCGGATGCGTCAGGTTCAACGAATTGCCGGTGCCTGCGTCGTTGATATAGTTGCGCCCACCGTCGGCCAAGCGGTAATAGCTGCGGTTATCAAGTCCGCGAAACGCCAGCGTCGGCCCGTTCGCATCGCCCTCGCCGGTGTGGTTGTAGGCCACATCCAGGATCACCTCGATCCCCGCCGTATGAAACCGGCGCACCATGGATTGGAATTCCGAGATTGATCCCTTCGACATATAGCGCGGCTCCGGCGCGAAAAAGCCGATGGTCTGATAGCCCCAGTAATTGCGCAGGCCCTTGGCCACCAAAAAGCGGTCATCCATGAAGGCCTGAACGGGCAGCAATTCCACCGCCGTGATGCCAAGTTTGGTCAAATGATCCAGCATCGGGGCCGAGGCGAGGCCAAGATAGCTGCCGCGCTGGCCACGTTCCACGCCCGGATGCAGCGCTGTGGCGCCTTTGACATGCGCCTCATAAATCACAGTGTCCGAAAGGGCGGTATGCGGCGCGCGGTCATCACCCCAGTTAAAGCTGGGATCCACCACCACCGATTTTGGCATGGCAAAGGCAGAATCGCGGGTATCGAACGACAAATCGCCGCGCGGACTGCCAACCTTGTAGCCCATCAGCGCATCAGACCAGCGAAGGCGGCCTTCCAACTGGCGGGTATAGGGGTCCAGCAGCAGCTTATGCGGGTTAAAGCGGTGCCCCGCCTCCGGCTGATATGGGCCGTGGACGCGAAACCCGTACAGCGTGCCGGGCATCAGGCCGCCGACATGCATATGCCAGACATCGCCGTCGCGGTCGCGAAAGGTCAGCCGCGCCACTTCCTTGCGGCCATCGGCGGAAAACAGGCACAGCTCGATCCGTTCGGCGTGGGCAGAAAACACAGCGAAATTCACGCCCTCGCCGTCGAAACTTGCCCCCATCGGCCAGGGGCGGCCCGGCCCGGTGCTGTGGCCCGGCAATTTTGCGGGCATGGTGGCGGGCGTGTCAATCATGCGGTCAGGCTTTCGTACAAGGCGCCGTAGGCTTTGGCGGAGGCCTCCCAACCCACGGGCTGCGCCATGGCATTGCGTTGCAGTTTTGCCCAAATTTCGGGGTCTGCGTGCAGCACCAGCAACTGCCGCAGGGCTTGGGCAAAAGCGTCGGCATTGGTGGGATGAAAGGTCAGACCCGTGGCGACACCTGCCGCCAACCCCGCCGGATTTGCGGTAATCACAGTATCGGCAAGCCCGCCCACGGCGGCCACCACCGGCAAAGTGCCGTAACGCAAGCCGTACATTTGCGTAAGACCGCACGGCTCGAACCTTGATGGCACCAGCACTGCATCGCCGCCCGCAAACATCCGGTGGCTCAACGCCTCGTCATAGCCGATGCGCACGGCGACGCGGCCCGGATAGCGCAATTCCAGCGCCCGCATTGCAGCCTCCAACACAGGATCACCCGACCCCAGCACCAGCAACCCACCCCCTCCCGCGATGAAATCGGGGATCACGGCGGGCAGCAGATCAATGCCTTTCTGATCGGTCAGACGGCTGACCACGATGGCAAGCGGCCCCGGCACGGCAAGGCCAAATTCGGCTTGGATGGCCGCGCGGTTCACCGCCTTGTCCTTGATTGTCTTCGCAGAATAGGGCGTGATGGCCGGGTCGGCTTCGGGCGACCAGACATTGGTATCAACGCCGTTCAGAATGCCGCTGACAACGGCCGCACGGGCGACAATCACGCCTTCCAGCCCCATGCCAAATTCGGCGCGCATCAGTTCCGATGCATAGGTTGGCGATACCGTGGTGATGGCGTCGGCGGTCACCAAACCCGCTTTCAGGCTTGATAGCCCGCCAAAATATTCCAATGCGCCGGGGTGGAATTGCGATGCAGGCAGGCGCAACGCGCCGATTTGCCAGGCCGGAGCCCAGCCTTGAAAGGCGATGTTGTGCACCGTCATCACCGTGGCCACACGGCGCGACCCGCCATATGCCACATAAGCCGGTGCAAAGCCTGCCTGCCAATCATGGCAATGCAGCACGTCGGGCAGCCAGCCATCGGTCAAACCCTCGCGCGCGATTGCGGCGGCAACCCAGCTTAAAGCAGCAAACCGTTGTGCATTGTCGGGATGATCCCCTGCCGCGTTGGAATAGGGCCCCCCATCGCGGTCATAAAGATGCGGCGCGTCCAGCAACAGCACGGTAATCCCGGCAACTTCACCGTGCAACACCCGGCCCGGTCCACCAAATAAATCCGCTATCGAAAAAACTTCCCGCAACGTGTCTGCCATCAGACGCAAGTCCCGGTAAGCGGGCAGCAACACCCGCATGTCCCATCCCAGCGGCGCCAAGGCCGCCGGCAACGCCCCCACCACATCGGCCAGGCCGCCGGTCTTGATCAGCGGCACACATTCGGATGCGACAGACAGAACCCGCCCACGACTTTCCATGCCACCAACCCTCATTTTTTCTGTTCACAAATATCCCACGGGGGTGCGGGGGTGTGAAACCCCCGCCCTTTCAGCAGAAAAACCCCATCAGGACAAGGCTTTCGCCCGCACATCCAGCATATCTTGCGTGATCAGCACAATACCGCTTTCGGTACGGCGGAACCATTTTTCATCATCTGCCGCGTCCTGGCCCACCACCAGCCCTTCGGGAATGATCACGCCGCGATCTATCACGCATTTGGTCAGCTCTGCCTTGCGGCCGACGATCACCCGCGGCAGGGCCACCACATAATCCAGCGTCGCAAAGGAATGGGTGCGGCAGCCGGTGAACAACAGGCTGTTCCTGACCTCGGACCCCGACACAATGCAATCGCCTGAAATCAGCGACGATACCGCCATGCCGCGCCGTTTGTCGGTATCGTGGATAAACTTGGCAGGTGGCACAATCTCGGCATAGGTCCAGATCGGCCAGGCGTTGTCATAAAGATCCAGCTTCGGGATGAAATCCGTCAGGTCGATATTGGCCTGCCAGAAGGCATCAATCGTGCCGACATCGCGCCAATAGGGTTCCGTCTCAAGCCCGCTGGTGACACAGCTATCGGCGAATTTATGCGCCACGGCTTTACCGTTTTTCACGATGTCGGGGATGATGTCATTGCCGAAATCATGGCTGCTGTCGGGGTCTTCAGCGTCCTTGATCAGCAGATCGCGCAAGAAGGCCCAGTTGAAAATATAGATGCCCATCGACGCCAGCGCATTGTCAGGATCACCCGGAATCGACGGCGGGTCTTTGGGTTTTTCCAGGAAATCGGTGATCTGCATGTTTTTGTCGACATGCATCACGCCAAAGGCGGTCGCCTCCATGCGGGGCACGGTCAGGCAGCCGATGGTGACATCGGCCTTGCTGTCGACGTGCTGGCGCAGCATAATCTCGTAATCCATCTTGTAGATGTGATCACCGGCCAGAATAATCGCGTATTTTATGCCGTAACTGTCAACGATATCAATGTTTTGCGTCACGGCATCGGCGGTGCCAAGATACCATTTATTCTCACTGACGCGCTGCGAGGCGGGCAGGATATCCAGATATTCGTTGCGTTCCGCGCGAAAGAACGACCAGCCGCGCTGGCAATGCCGGATCAGGGAATGCGCCTTGTACTGCGTGGCAATCGCCATCTTGCGGATGCCGGAATTCAGCGCGTTTGACAGGGCAAAGTCGATGATCCGGGTTTTGCCACCGAAATACACCGCCGGTTTGGCACGACGGTCGGTCAGCTCCTTCAGGCGGCTGCCGCGCCCCCCTGCCAGCACAAAAGCCATCGATTGCGATGATAGCCGCGCGTTTGGTCTTGGTTGCATTCCGTTCTCCCTTTTGCGAGGCTGCCCCCGGCTTGAAATGTCTTGGCCCAGCCTCCCGCCGGGTTAATTCAGGCTTTGCGCAGATAGACCACCGACAGCGGCGGCAGGGCAATCAGCGCAGATTGCTTCTGGCCGTGCCACGCTTTGGCCTCTGTCTTTACGCCGCCCAGATTGCCTCGATTGCCGCCGCCGTAAATCGCGGCATCGGTGTTCAGAATTTCATCCCAATGCCCCGCAGATGGCAGGCCAAGGCGATATTGGCGGTCCACCGGCGTCATGTTGACCACGGCCACTACATCCGGTTCTTTCGCGCCACCTTTGCGAACCCAAGCATAAACCGAAGCTTCCGCGTCGTTTGATTCCAGCCACGCAAAACCCTCTGCGCGGGCATCGTTCACATGCAGTGCTGCGTTTTCCCGGTAAACCCGGTTCAGATCGCGCACCAAGGATTGCACGCCGCGGTGCGCCGGGTCATCCAACTGGTGCCAGTCAAGGCTTTGGTTGTGGTTCCATTCGGCGCCCTGGGCAAATTCCTGGCCCATGAACAGCAGCTTCTTGCCCGGATGCGCCCACATGAAGCCGTAATAGGCGCGCAGGTTGGCGAATTTTTCAGGCCCCTGCCCCGGCATCTTGTCCAGCATTGATCCCTTGCCATGCACCACTTCGTCATGGCTGATCGGCAGGATGTAATTCTCCGACCACGCATAATGCAGCCCGAAGGTCATCATGTGGTGGTGGTATTTGCGGTGGACCGGGTCTTTTTGCATGTAGGACAGGGTGTCGTTCATCCAGCCCATGTTCCACTTGAAGCCAAAGCCAAGCCCGCCGTGGTTGACCGGGCGCGATACACCGGGAAAGGCGGTGCTTTCTTCGGCCACCGTCATGATGCCCGGCACTTCGCCGTAGGCGGTGATGTTCATGCGTTGCAGAACGGCAATCGCCTCATAATTCTCGCGCCCGCCATCGCGGTTGGGCACCCATTGCCCGGCTTTGCGGCTGTAATCGCGGTACAGCATGGATGCCACGGCATCAACGCGCAACCCGTCAAGGTGGAATTCCTCCAGCCAATACAGCGCGTTAGAGGTGAGGTAGTTGGAAACCTCGACCCGGCCATAGTTGAAAATCAGGGTGTTCCAATCCTGATGAAAGCCTTCGCGCGGGTCTTGGTGTTCATACAGGGGTGTGCCGTCAAACTGGCCAAGCCCATGCGCATCGGTGGGAAAATGGCCCGGCACCCAATCCAGCAGAACGCCAACGCCGCGTGCATGGGCCGCATCCATGAAGGCACGAAATTCGGGCGGTGTGCCGTGGCGGATGGTGGGGGCAAACAGCCCGACGGGTTGATAGCCCCAAGATCCGTCAAAGGGAAATTCAGAGATTGGCATCAGTTCGATATGGGTAAATCCCATGTCGGCCACGTAATCCACCAGTTCGGTGGCCAGTTCCGCGTAACTGAGCATGCGGTTATCAGCGGCGCGTTTCCATGACCCGAGGTGAACCTCATACACCGAAATCGGCGCATCGACGTTTTGCAACGCCCCACGCCGCGCCATCCAATCGGCATCGTGCCAATCGCCGGTGATCTTGCGCACAACGGACGCATTGGCAGGCGGATGTTCGGACCCGAAGCCAACCGGATCGGCCTTTAGCGGCATCAGATCACCATGCGCGCCGCGCAATTCGTATTTGTAACTGGCCCCTTCGCCAAGGCCGGGAATGAAGGTTTCCCAAACCCCGGTGGCCCCGCGACGGCGCATCGGGTGGCGGCGGCCATCCCAGATGTTGAAATCACCCACCACAGACACGCGCTGCGCGTTCGGGGCCCAGACCGCAAAATGCGTGCCATCCACGCCTTCGTGGGTGATCAGATGCGCGCCCAGCACCTGCCACAGGCGTTTATGGGTGCCTTCGCCCAGCAGATATTCATCCATTTCGCCCATCACCGGGCCAAACCGGAACGGATCTTCAAATTCCCATTCCGCGCCATGACCCGCCGCGCGCAGGCGGTAGTCGGATTTTTTCGCCAGTGTCAGGGCAAACAGGCCCGGCGCACCCTCAACCGGCAAAGCCGCCTCCGATTTGCCAGCCTTTCCGGTCAGCACCCACAACCTGTCTGCGCCCGGAACAAAGGCGGTCACAACCCAGGCTTTGCCGCGCTTATGCAGCCCCAGTTCGGCAAATGGATCGCCATGCGTGCCGTTGATCAGCGCTTGCGCCGTGCCGGGATCAACCAATGGGGCGTCAGACATCGCATCCTCCGTTACAGGGCAGGCGTGACGGACCAGACATCCGCCATGTAAGACCGGATAGTGCGATCTGACGAAAAGAACCCGGACCGCGCCGTGTTCATCGCAGCCATTTTGACCCAATGCGTTTGGTCACAGTAAGCTGCATCCACCCGGTCCTGCGCATCCAGATAGGCGTCGAAATCGGCGGCGACCAAGAAATAATCGCTGTGCCAGATGCGGTGCAGCAGGCCGTCATATCGGTCAACATCGCCGCCGGAAAATATGCCCTCTGCAATCATTTGCAGCACGTCTTGCAAGGTTTTGCTGGCTTCAATCGCGCGGCGGGATTGTTCGGGAATTTCGCGCTGCTTGACGGCTTGTTCGGTTGTCAGACCAAACAGGAAAAAGTTTTCCGCGCCGACTTCGTGCAGAATTTCCACATTGGCCCCGTCCAGCGTGCCAATGGTCGGCGCGCCGTTGATCATGAATTTCATGTTGCCGGTGCCCGAGGCCTCTTTCCCGGCTGTGGAAATTTGCTCTGACAGATCGGCGGCGGGCACCAGCCGTTCCGCCATCGAGACGTTGTAATTGGCGGGATAGATCACTTTCAATCGGTCACCAACAATGGGATCGTTGTTCACAACGCTTGCCACATCATTGATAAGATGAATGATTTCCTTGGCCACGGCATAGCCCGGCGCAGATTTGCCACCGAATATCTTGACCCGTGGCACCCATGGCGCGTTGGGGTTGCGACGAATGGCATCCCAACGCGCGATGGTTTCCAAGATGTTCAACAGCTGGCGTTTGTATTCGTGGATGCGTTTGATCTGCACGTCAAACAGCGCATCAGGGCTGACAGTGACGCCCGATACCTCTTTGATCCAGTCCGCCAGATGCACCTTGTTGGCGCGTTTTGCGCCAGCAAAGGCATCTCGGAAACCGGCGTCTTCAACATGCGGCTCCAGCCCCTTAAGGCGGTCAAGATCGGCTTCCCAACCCGCACCAATGGTATCGGTGATCAGGCCCGCCAGCGGGCGATTGGCCATTTTCAACCAGCGACGCGGGGTCACACCATTGGTTTGATTGATAATCCGGCCCGGATGCAGCAGATTCAGTTCCGGGAACAGGTTCTTTTTCACCAGATCAGAATGCAGCGCCGACACACCGTTGACCTTATGCGCCATGATGAAGGCCAATTCGCCCATCCGCACTTCGTGATGCTTCACGATGCCCACATAATGCGGGCGGTTCGGGTAGGTGCGGCGGTGCCAGCCGTCGATACGTTCCACGATCTGCATATGGCGCGGCAGCACGTTGCCAAAGGTATAAGTGGCCCAGCGTTCCAGTGCTTCGGGCAACAATGTGTGGTTGGTGTAGCCAAGGCAGGCCTGCGCCGTGGTCAGGGCCTCGGTAAAGTCCATGCCGTGGTCGTCACTCAGCAAACGCACCAGTTCCGGCCCGGCAATCGCGGGATGGGTGTCGTTCATCTGGATCGCCACATGTTTGGGCAAGGCGCGCAAATCGGTGTGATTGGTCAGATAACGGCGCAAAATATCCTGCAACGCGGCAGAGGTCAGGAAAAATTCCTGCTTCAGGCGCAGCTCTTTGCCCTGATAGGTGGTGTCATCCGGGTACAAAACCCGGCTAAGGGTCCGCGCCAGCGTTTCGGGTTCCGCCGCCGCCGTGTAGTCACCCCGGTTGAACCGGGCGAGGTCAAACAGCGCGGTCGGCCTGGCTTCCCACAGACGCAACGTATTGGCCCATTTGCCCTGCCAGCCCACAATGGGCGTGTCATGCGCCGATGCCAGAACGGTTTCCCCCGGCACCCAAATCTCGCGCCCGTCACGGGTTTCAACAGCCCCTTTGAACCCGATGGTATAGGCCGCCTCTGGCCGCTCGAATTCCCATGGGTGGCGTTGGTTTAACCAATCTTCGGGGGCTTCAATCTGCCGCCCCCCTTCAAACCGCTGCCGAAACAAGCCGTTTTCATAACGGATGCCGTAGCCATAGGCGGGGCAACCCAGCGTCGCCATGGATTCCATGAAACAGGCCGCCAGCCGCCCCAAGCCGCCATTGCCAAGCGCCGCGTCAGGTTCATCCTCGATTATGGTGCGAAAATCCTGACCAAAGGCGGTCATCGCCTCTTCTGCCATATCGCGCAGCCCAAGGTTGATCGTTGCATCTTCCAGAATACGGCCGATCAGAAATTCCATCGACAAGTAATAAACCCGCTTGCGGTCTTCGGCCCAGGTCCGCCTTGTCGAAGTAAACCAAGGCTCTACTATCCGGTCGCGGATCGCAAAAGACAGCGCCATGCGCCAGTCATAAACGCCGGCATTGGGCACGTCTTTGCCCAGCGTAAAGGTCAGGTGCCGCTGGATATCGGCTTGCAGAATATTTGGGGTCAGGCTCAGATCATTCACGAGGTTTATTTCCGTCTCTAAAGTTAGAATGGGCGAGGGCATCGTCGCAAGGCGTCCTCCCCCACTTTCGACACTCTTGCCGCCAAGGTCAAGGAAACCGCGACCCTCTGTGTGCGCAATCCGGGCATGATACCCAAAAATCCGGTCCTTATATCCAAAGCGCTTTTTATTATTGCAAACATATTTGGCTAATACTATCTTTTTGTTTTTTATATTGGCACATCATTTGCCCAAAGCGCTATAAAATCGGGGCTTGGTCACCCGAACCATACCCACTGGCGGCAATTCGCGGCGCGCGATCCCGTCAGATTAGCCCGTAACCCGCCAGATTTGCCCGTAGCCCGCGATGGCCCACTGACGCATTGGCGTGGTTCGCAGCCTGCGACAAGATGACCAGAGCATATCCTGATCACAAACGCCCGTCGAATTTGCAGCAAGCCTGTGGTCACGCGCACACAGTCTTGCGCTAACACATCACTATTGCGACAGAATTCCGTCTTGCCCTTGCCTTTTGTGTCGGCAAAAACCACTCTCTCATCAATGCCTTACCAAATCCAAAGTGGCGCATTCCAAACCAAAAAGAGCCAACGCAGACGGAGCAGACCAATGGCCAAACAGACCCCCAAACCGACCCAGCAAACGGGCGGAACGACCCCTGCACAACAACAGGGCCAAGACACTTCCCCAAGCCAGCAGCAGGGCCAGACTGTGTTTCGGGATTGGGCATCCATCTGAACGCATAAATTTCGCCCAGATGATTTCGCGTTGAACGCCGCAGATTAGGGCTTAAGCCTGACGACAGCTGCTTGTTGGATCTGACATGCCAACGCCTGTTACAACGCTTCCCAATATAGGCCCCGCGTCTGGGGCGGCGTTTGCGCGGCCGGTCATCCATTCGGCGGAAGGCTTTCGCGAACCGGGCGCGAACCGGGCACGGATGACGGGTATAAACGCGGGCTGAACGCGGGCTCGGCACCGCATTTTTCGGCTATTATGTGATTGTCACGGGTCTTCAGGGCCGCCCGTGGAACGATTGTCAGGGTGCCGAAAAAAAAGCCCCTGCGCGCGCGGGTTGATGCGATCAAAGTCAGATCATCAAGAAAGGGCCGGTCCGAATTGGACGCGGCCCTTGATTTATGTGGCGTGGTGGGCCGGCGCAGCTAGCGCCGCACCGATTTCTTCAAAGAAATCGAACCGGAGTTTTCGAAAACTCCGATCCGTGCCCCATTTTGCCCGGGTCCGGTCAGCCGACCAGTTCAAGACCTGAGAAGTAAAACGAAATCTCGCGCGCGGCGGACGCTTCGCTATCGGACCCATGCACCGAGTTTTCGCCAACCGACAAAGCAAATTCCTTGCGGATCGTGCCGTCGGCCGCATTGGCCGGGTTGGTGGCCCCCATCACTTCGCGGTTTTTCGCAATCGCGCCTTCGCCTTCCAGAACCTGCACAACCACTGGCTCGGATGCCATGAATTCACACAGTTCGCCGTAGAAACCACGCTCGGAATGTTCTGCATAAAACGCACCTGCCTGTGCCATCGACAGATGGATGCGCTTTGATGCGACAACGCGCAGGCCCGCATCTTCGAACTTGGCCACGATCTTGCCGGTCAGATTGCGCTTGGTGGCGTCTGGTTTGATGATGGAAAGTGTGCGCTCAACGGCCATGATGTCTATCCCTGATACTGTGGCGCAGGCCCCTGCCCGCCCCTTTGAATTGCGAGTGCCTGCTAACACGCCCCTGCAAGCTTGAAAAGCCGGGATGCGAGGTTGACGCCGCGCCCCGCTTAAGGCACTCCACGCGCCATGCTTAGAATATCAGATATCAGCTATTCGGTTGAGGGGCGCCCCCTGTTCGTGGGCGCATCGGCAACCATTCCCGCAGGCCACAAAGTGGGCCTTGTGGGCCGCAATGGCACTGGCAAAACCACGCTTTTCAAACTGATCCGGGGCGAGTTGGTTCTGGAAGGGGGCGATATATCCTTGCCCAGTCGCGCCCGCATCGGCGGCGTTGCGCAAGAAGTGCCATCGTCATCGATGTCGCTGCTCAATACCGTGCTGGAAGCGGATACAGAGCGCACCGAACTGCTGGCCGAGGCTGAAACAGCGACTGACGCGCACCGCATTTCCGACATACAGACGCGATTGGCCGATATTGACGCCTGGTCTGCCGAGGGCCGCGCCAGCACGATCCTGAAAGGTCTTGGCTTTGACGCCGAGGCGCAGCTTCGCCCCTGTTCGGATTTTTCGGGCGGCTGGCGGATGCGGGTGGCGCTGGCGGGGGTGTTGTTCGCGCAGCCCGATCTGCTGCTGCTGGACGAACCTACCAACTATCTGGATCTGGAAGGCGCTTTGTGGCTGGAAAGCTATCTGGTGAAATACCCGCATTCGGTGATCATCATCAGCCACGACCGCGGGCTGTTGAACCGGTCGGTGCAGGGCATTCTGCATCTGGATGAGAAAAAACTGACCTATTGGTCGGGGCCCTATGATCAATTTGCCCGCCAGGTGGCCGAACGCCGGGCCGTGCAGGCAAATGAGGCGAAAAAACAAGACCTGCGCCGCGCGCATTTGCAAAGTTTCGTTGACCGCTTCAAAGCCAAGGCATCGAAAGCCGTGCAGGCGCAAAGCCGGGTGAAGATGCTGGAAAAGATGACGCCGATTACTGCGCCAGAAGAGGCGCGCAAGCAGGTGTTCACCTTCCCCGCTCCGGAAGAGTTGTCGCCGCCGATCATCAACATGGATAATGCGGCCGTGGGCTACGGCGGCCCGGCCATTCTGCGCAAACTGTCGCTTCGCATTGATCAGGATGACCGCATCGCGCTGCTGGGCCGCAACGGCGAAGGCAAATCCACGCTGTCGAAACTGCTGGCAGGCAAGCTGATCACGATGGAAGGCCGCATGACGCAGTCGTCAAAACTGCGCATCGGCTATTTCGCGCAGCATCAGGTGGATGAGCTGCACATTGACGAGACGCCATTGCAGCACATCCAACGCCTGCGCCCTGCCGAGGGGCAACCAAGATTGCGCGCGCGTCTGGCGGGCTTTGGTCTGTTGGCAGATCAGGCGGAAACCGCTGTGGGGCGGCTGTCCGGCGGCCAGAAGGCGCGATTATCGCTGTTGCTGGCCACGATTGACGCGCCGCATCTGCTGATATTGGACGAGCCGACAAACCACCTTGATATGGAAAGCCGCGAGGCTTTGGTGGAGGCGCTGATCGAATATACCGGGGCGGTGATCCTGGTCAGCCACGACATGCACCTGCTGGGGCTGGTTGCCGACCGGCTATGGTTGGTGAAAAATGGTGCCGTGGTTCCGTATGAGGAAGACCTGGAAACCTATCGCCGCCAATTGCTGGCCGGCGACGAAGAACCAAAAGCCAAGCCAGTTGAAAAGCCTAAAAAGGTCAGCCGTGACGATGTATTGGCGATGCGGGCCGAAGTGCGCAAATGCGAGGAACGGCTTGATAAGCTGAACGAGATGCGCGACCGTCTGGCCAAGAAACTGGCCGATCCCGCGCTGTATGAACCTGGCCGCGGGACTGAGGCGGAGACCTGGCAAAAGAAATATGCCGAGGTGATGGGCGCGCTGGACAAGGCCGAAGCAATGTGGCTGCGCGCGCAGGAAAAGCTGGAAGGGATCGCCGCCTGATGCTGGACACGGCGTTTCTGATCACCGCCTTCGCGACATTGTTCGTGGTGATTGATCCGCCGGGCCTGATCCCGTTGTTCATCGCGCTGACACGCGGCATGACACCGGATCAACGCCGCGCCATTGGCCTGCGGGCCTGCATTATCGCCGCCGTGTTGCTGACGATGTTCGGCTTCGCGGGCGAGGCTTTGTTGGGCTTTATCGGAATTTCCATGCCTGCGTTTCGCATAGCAGGCGGGATTTTGCTGTTTCTGACCGCTCTCGACATGCTGTTTGAACGCCGCACCCAGCGGCGTGAGGGGCAACATGCCGACCCGGATCATGACCCGTCGGTGTTTCCCCTGGCCACGCCGTTGATAGCCGGGCCGGGGGCGATTGCGTCGATGATCCTGTTGGTGGGTCAGTCGGGGCCGGGCTGGGTGGGGGCGATTGCGGTGCATCTGCTGCTTTATGCGCTGCTGGGGCTGACGTTTCTGATCTTCCTTGCCTCGCCAGTCTTTGAACGGATGCTGGGGCGGACCGGCACGATTGTGATCACCCGGTTGCTGGGGATGTTGCTGGCGGCGCTGTCCGTGCAGTTCGTGATCGACGGCATCAAG
The DNA here is from genome assembly GCA_043721855.1 of Pseudorhodobacter sp. Classification (GTDB taxonomy): domain Bacteria; phylum Pseudomonadota; class Alphaproteobacteria; order Rhodobacterales; family Rhodobacteraceae; genus JACMNW01. The sequence continues at coordinate 12,294 of JAYSPY010000063.1, read as the reverse complement.
GGCACGGGATTGATCGGGTGATGGACGGCGATGTTCTGGCAAGGGTCGCGTATCTGGGCATCATTCTGGTGGCGCTTTTGGGTTGGGCTTTGGTGGAATATCGGGGCCGCTTGGGGTTTGCGGCAAGGTCAGTGATGGCCTGGGGGATGATCTTTGTCGGCGCGATGGCCGGATATGGGCTTTGGGGGGATATTCGCGGGTCGATCCTGCCGGTTCAAACGGTGACGCCAAGCGGTCAAATCGAAATTCCACGCGCCGGGGATGGGCATTATTACCTGACACTGGACATTGGCGGTGTTGCGGTCGAATTTCTGGCCGATACTGGTGCCACGACTGTGGTTTTATCAGATACCGACGCGCGGCGGTTGGGAATTGATCCCGACGCGCTGGCCTATCTGGGCGAGGCTGTCACGGCGAATGGCACAGTTCAGACGGCGGATGTGGCATTGAGACAGGTAAGCCTCGGCCCGTTTGAGGACGCGAAAATCATGGCCTCCGTGACCAAGGGCGCGATGGATGTTTCGCTGCTGGGGATGAATTATCTGGGGCTTTACCGGATTGAGATTGATCAAAACAAGATGATTTTAAGCAGGTAAGCGCTGCTGCAGGTGTCGCGCGTGTACCGCTACCCCAAGGCCAGGTGCGCAATAAATGCACACCCTACGCGGGAAAATCATCATCATTGAGGGCTGGGTTGTTTTTCGGCCTTCATCTGCCATTTTCCGGTTTCTTCGGACCAGTACTGTGCGGCGATTCCGGCGTCGGTCAGGGTTTTCCATTGGCCTCGGGCGGCGGCAAGGGCGGCGGGGTCGTTGCCATCAAAGATCAGCCAGACCCGGGTCAGCGATTGCGCCTCGGGCAGCGCCACTTCGGCCCCGTCAAGCAGCATCATGGCGGTGGCCGCGTTGGTGATCGGGCCATTGCCCAGCAACACGGGTTGGGCCGCGTCATCCGGGCCGCCTGACATACCATGCGGCAGAAAGCTGTTTTCGGGGTGCAGCCAGAGTTGGGTATCAAGGCGGCTCAAACGGTCTTCGTCCCGGCCCCGGATCATGATGCGCCAGCCCATCCCAACCGCACGGCCCAGCAGCGAAGTGACGGTATCTTCGGCAGTGGAGCGCGTGAGGTGGTAGAACATCGCCGTGCCCATCATGCGGCCTGCTGACAGGCTGCAAGATGAGTATTTGGGCGAAAAGGAAGCCGCAAGGGCGCTGGTCCGGGCCGCACCTTGCAGGGGAACGCGGCCGCGGTCATTTCGCCTCCAGCATGTCCTTGATCAGGCGATTCAGCGCCATGACGCCCCATCCGGTTGCCCCTTTCGGCGCCAGCATGGTGTCGGATTTCACCAGCGCAGTGCCCGCGATATCGAGGTGAATCCAAGGGGTTTCAGGTTTCACAAAGCGGGCCAGGAATTGCGCCGCGGTGATTGCCCCGCCATCACGCCCGCCCACGTTCATCATATCGGCGATCCGGGATTTCAGTTTGTCATCATAGGCTTGGCCCATCGGCATGCGCCATGCGCCTTCCCCCTCGGCGCTTGCTGCTTTCAGGAAGGCGTTGCACAGCGCGTCGTTGTTGGAAAACACGCCAGCATTTTCATGGCCCAAGGCGACGATGATCGCCCCGGTCAGGGTGGCAAGATCAATCATGCCCGTCGGGTTGAATCGGGTTTGCGCATACCACATGACATCGGCCAGAACGAGGCGGCCTTCGGCATCGGTGTTGATCACCTCGATCGTGTCGCCCTTCATGGATTTCAGCACGTCACCGGGGCGGATGGCGTTGCCGTCGGGCATGTTTTCCACAATGCCGACAAGCCCCACGACGTTGGCTTTCGCACGCCGCATGGCAAGGGTGCGCATGACGCCGGACACGACGCCGGCCCCGCCCATATCCATGGTCATTTCTTCCATCCCGGCAGCGGGTTTGATGGAAATGCCGCCGGTATCAAACACCACGCCCTTGCCGATCAGGGCAAAAGGAGCGTCGCCTTTCTTGCCACCGTTCCACTGCATGACGACCATTTTGGTCGGGCTGCGCGACCCTTGGCCGACGCCCAGAAGCGCGCCCATGCCGAGTTTTTGCAGATCGTCTTCCTCAAGAATTTCAACCTCCAGCCCCAGTTCCTGCATCGCGGCCAGGCGGGCGGCGAAATCATTGGTGGTCAGCACATTGGCGGGTTCATTGACCAGATCGCGGGTGAAAAACACACCTTCCGCCACAGCGGCCATCGGGCCTGCGTCGGCGGCGGTGCCTTCGGGGTTGGCGGACATGCATGTGACCGGACCGGGGCGTTTCGCCTCGGCGGTTTTGTGCGGGGTGAAATCGTAGGCGCGCATGGCAAGGCCGAAGGCGATATCAGCGCCGCGCGGGTGGTTTTCGGTAAGGATCAGCGTGGGTGCAGGCGACAGCGCACGGCCAATGGCAGCACCCGCCTTGCGTGCCGTGGCAAGGTCGGCGCGGCGCGGCAGGCGCACGATTTGCAGCGCATCGGCGGCAAGGCCCGCAGGATAGGCCAGATCCTGCGCCTCGCCGGGTTTCAGAGCGGCAAAGGCATCAGACCCAAGATAGCGGCTAAGCGCGCCGCGCATCGCACGGTCCAGCTTGCGCAGGGCCGGGCTAGGGGGCGCACCCGCATCGGCCAGAACCGCAATGCGGCCTGTGGCGGTGGCGAGTATTTCCAGATCAACGGGTTGGAATTGGATCGGCACGGGATGCGACATGGGGAACCTTTTGAAGATGCGGGCGGTGATTTGCCTGAGGCTAGTCGTTGGGCCCTGGATTGACCAGATAGCAGTTTTCCCCGTCGATGAATTCAGCTAGGCTTGGGCAAAAGAAAAAAGGGGTTGCAGGGGCCGTGTCGAGATTTGACAGATATATGCTGTCGCAACTGCTTGCGCTGTTTGGGTTCTTTTCCCTGGTGCTTGTGCTTGTCTACTGGATCAACCGCGCGGTGGGATTGTTTGACAAGTTGATTGGGGATGGCCAATCGTCGCTGGTTTTTCTGGAATTTTCGTTGCTGACGCTGCCGTTCATCATCCAGTTGGTGATGCCAATTTCGGCTTTTGCGGCGACCGTCTATGTGACCAATCGGCTGACCTCGGAAAGCGAATTGGTGGTGATGCAGGCGACCGGTTTTTCGGCGTTTCGGCTGGCGCGACCGGTGCTGTATTTCGGGGTAATCGTGGCAATGATGATGATGGTGCTGATGCATGTTTTGGTGCCAATCAGCCGCACCATGATGGCAGACCGCAGTGCCGAGATCAGCGAAAACGTCACCGCGCGGTTTTTGACGGAAGGCCAATTTACCCATCCGGCCTCGGGAATAACGCTTTATATCCGCGAGATTACCGAAAATGGCGAATTGCTGGATATTTTCTTGGCAGACGACCGTGCGGAAAAAACCCGCACCACCTACACGGCGCGGCGGGCGTTTCTGGTCAAGGGAACGGACGGCCCGAAACTGGTGATGTTTGACGGCATGGCGCAATCTGTGGCGCGCGATGGTGCGCGGTTGGCGGTGACGCGGTTTGCCGATTTTGCCTATGATCTGGCGGACTTGATCACCGGCACAGTGCGCACCGGCCGCGGGGTGGACGAATTGGCCACGCGCGAATTGCTGCGCCCCTCGGCTGCGGTGATGACGGAGACCGGCAAATCACGGTCTGCTTTGTTGTTTGAAGGCAACAACCGCTTTGGCCAACCGATGCTGGCCACGGCTGCGGCGTTGATAGGGTTTTCCGCACTGCTTCTGGGGGCCTTTAGCCGGTTCGGACTTTGGCGGCAGATCTTGTTCGCGATCGTGCTGTTGATCGTGGTGCAAACAGTGAACACAGTGGTCGCGGCGGCGGGCAAGCAGGATGATAAGGGCTGGGTTTTGGCCTATGTGCCTGCCCTGTTTGGCATTTGTATCGCGGCTGTGTTGTTGTGGCTGTCGCAGCGGCCACGCCGTTTGCGCAAGCGCACTGAGGTGATGGCATGACGCTAAGCCTTTATGTGGCAAAGAAATTTTTCTGGACCGTGGTCAGCGTGTTTTTCATCTTTTTCGGCATCATGATGCTGATTGATATTATCGAGCAGCTGCGAAAATTTTCCAGCACCGACATCGCCGTGACAACGGCGGCCTATATGGCGCTGATGAATGTGCCCGAAAGCCTGTATCGGATTTTACCACTGATCCTGATCATTGCGTCAATCACGCTGTTTTTGGGCCTCGCGCGGTCAAGCGAGTTGGTCGTGGTGCGGGCGGCGGGGCGGTCAGGGTTAACCTTTCTGCTGGCCCCGGTGGTGACCGCATTGTTGATCGGGGCGTTTGCGGTGGCGGTGTTGAACCCGTTGGTGGCCGCGACATCAAAGAAATACGACGCCCTTTATGCCCGCCAAAGCCAGGGTCAGGGCAGCGTTTTGTCGGTATCGGATTCCGGGCTGTGGTTGCGGCAAGGTGGCGTCGATGGGCAGACGGTCATTCAGGCCGCACGGGCAAATTCAGATGGCACGGAATTGTTCGGCGTGACCTATCTGATGTTTGGCGCCGATGGCTTGCCCACCGCGCGGATCGAGGCGGAAAAGGCGGTTCTCGAACCCGGGGCATGGGTTCTGACCGCGGCAAAGCAGTGGAAGCTGCGCGACCCAAACCCCGAAAGCACCGCAACCGTGACGGCGCAAGGCCTGCGCGTGCCGTCCGAACTGACGCGCGACAGCATTCGCGATAGTTTCGGCACACCTTCTGCCATCCCTTTTTGGGGACTGCCAGGCTACATCGCCGGGCTGGAACAGGCGGGGTTTTCCGCGCGCAGCTATCAGGTCTGGTTGCAGATGGAATTGGCGCAACCGATTTTGCTGGCCGCAATGGTGTTGATAGCGGCAGGTTTTACCATGCGGCATGCGCGCTTTGGCAAGACCGGCAGTATGGTGCTTTATGCTCTGCTGGGCGGATTTGGCATCTTTTTTCTGCGTAATTTTACGCAAGTGTTGGGCAATACCGGGCAAATTCCGATTGTGCTGGCGGCATGGACCCCGCCGGTTGCGGCGGCGTTGGCGTCGCTTGGGTTGTTATTGCATCTGGAGGATGGCTGATGCTGTCGATACTGCGGCACGCCGGACTGATTTTGTTGGTCGCCTTGTTTGCGATCATGATGCGGCCGCCCGTTGCTGCGGCGCAGGATCTGGCAAGTCTGGTGGCCGAACGGATCGAGATCACCGGCACCTCTGTTTTGATTGCCGAAGGCGATGTCGAGATTTTCTTTCAGGGCCGCCGTCTGAAGGCGCAGCGTATAGTCTATGACAAGGCCACGGACCGGTTGCAGATCACCGGGCCGATCATTTTGGTGGATGATACCGGCAGTTTCATTCTGGCCAGTCAAGCCGATATGTCTGCCGATCTGGCCGAAGGCGTGTTGAAAAGCGCGCGATTGGTGCTGAACCAGCAGTTGCAGCTTGCCTCAACCGAGGTGCAACGCATTGGCGGGCGCTATACCCGGCTGGGGCGCACCGTGGCATCGTCTTGTCAGGTTTGTGCGGCAAACCCGACGCCGCTTTGGGAAATTCGCGCCAGTCAGGTGGTGCATGACCAAAAGGAACGCCAGCTTTACTTTGACAATGCGCAGTTTCGCATTGCCGGTATTCCGGTATTCTACCTGCCAAGGTTGCGGATGCCGGACCCCACGCTCAATCGTGCCAACGGGTTTTTGCGCCCCGATCTGCGCACCACCTCTGGACTTGGGACAGGGATAAAACTGCCCTATTTTCTTGCCATAGGCGACAGTGCTGACGTGACGATCACGCCCTATCTTACCTTGAACAAAGGCCGGGCCGTGGAATTGCGCTACCGGCAGGCCTTTCGCACCGGCGGGGTAGAGGTTGACGGCGCTTTTGCGCGGGATGCTTTGCTGCCGGGTGAAAACCGGGGCTACGTGTTGGCGACCGGTGCGTTTGTCTTGCCGCGGGATTTCAATCTGTCCTTCCGGCTGGAGGCGGTTACCGACCCGGCCTATCTGCTGGATTACGGCGTGTCTGAAAAAGACCGCCTCGACAGCCGGATTGCGCTGAACCGGACGCGGCGCAATGAAAACATCTCCGCCCAGTTTACCTATTTCAATTCGATCCGCGATGCAGAGGTGAATGCAACCCTGCCTTCGGTCGTTGGCGATTTGACCTTTCACCGCCGATTCAGTGGCGGGCCGCTTGGCGGCGAGGCGGGCTTGCGGTTTCAGATCCATTCGCACGGACGGGCATCTTCCTCGGGTCTGGACGCAGATGGCGACGGCATCAGTGACGGGCGCGATCTGTCACGCGCTTCGCTTAGACTGAATTGGCGGCGCGGGTTTATCTTGTCCAATGGCATCGAAGTAACCGGGCTGGGGGAAGCGACGGCCGATTTTTATTCGATCTCGCAAGATGCGGTTTACGGCGGCAATTCATCACGCCTGCATGGCGCGGCGGCGGTCGAACTGCGCTGGCCCTGGGCACGCGCCAGTGTCGGGGATACGGCGGGGGCCAGTCAGGTTATCGAACCGGTAGCACAGCTGATTTTCAGCCCGAGCACTGCGGAAACCTTGCCGAATGAAGATTCAGCGCTTGTTGAATTTGACGAGGGTAATTTGTTTTCCCTGAACCGCTTTCCCGGATCAGACGCGACCGAGCGCGGTGTGCGGGCAAATTTGGGGGTCAGCTGGACGCGGTATGACCCCGATGGCTGGTCGTTGGGCGCCACACTGGGCCGGGTTGTGCGGGCGCGCGATCTGAACCAGTTCGGGGCGGCATCCGGGCTTGAAGGCACATCATCGGATTGGCTGGCGGCGTTGCAGGTGACCATGGCATCGGGCCTTCAGGTGACCAACCGTCTGGTGTTTGACGACAGCCTCGATATGACCAAGGGCGAGGTGCGTCTTGATTTGGCGAAAGACCGCTATGGCATCAGTTCTGGCTATGTCTGGGCGATTGCCGATTTGTCGGAAAACCGCGCCGATCCCACATCGGAATTGGCCTTCGACGGCTATTACAAACTGTCCGAAGGCTGGACCGGAAAAGCATCGGGTCGCTATGATTTTGAAGCAAGCCGCGCCACCAAGGCCGGGCTTGGGCTGGAGTTCAAAAACGAATGCGTGGTGGTTGATGTTTCCCTCTCGCGCAGGTTCACATCATCTACTAGTGTGCAACCAACGACGGATTTTGGCCTTTCGGTGCAATTGGCGGGAATTGGCGGCGGCACAAAAGCGGGGCCGGCCCGCAGGTGCAGCCAATAATCTGGGGTGCAAAGATGCTTGGATTAAGCAGGGGTAGCGATGTGAATTCGGCGATGATACTGAAATCCGCGTTGCGTGCGGCCGCATTTGGCTGGGCTTTGGCGGCGATGCCGATTTTCGGCGGCATGGCGGCTTTCGCGCAGGACGGGGCATTTGGGCCACGGCTGTATGTGAACGACCGCGCCATTTCCAACTTCGAGGTGCAACAGCGCACCCTGTTCCTGACGTTGCTTCGTGCGCCCGGCGATCTGGACGCAGAGGCGATAAAGGGCCTGATCGAGGACCGCCTGCGCGGTTCTGTGGCCAAGCAACAAGGCCTGACCCTAACCGCAGAAGCCGTAATTGCGGGGATGAACGAATTTGCGGCCCGCGCAAATCTGACCGGGGATCAGTTTGTTGCAGCCCTTGGTCAGGCCGGTGTAGCACCAGAGACGTTTCGGGATTTCGTCAGTGCCGGGCTGATCTGGCGCGATGTGGTCAGGGCAAAGTTTGGCGGCCAGGTGTCGATATCTGAGGCGGAAATTGACCGCGCGATTGCCCGGTCAAAACAGGCCACGACGGCACGGGTATTGCTGTCTGAAATTGTGATCCCGGGCGGCGAGGGCCTGGCGATCGAGGAAAAGCTGAAGCGCGAAAAGGCAACAGGCACGGCGTTTACCGCGGCAGCAAAACGCTATTCCAAGGCCCCCTCGGCCGAGGCGGGCGGTGTGCTTGACTGGCTGCCCTTGGCCAATTTGCCCGCAGAAGTGCGGGCCGCGGTGATTGGGCTGGAAAAGGGCCAAATCTCGGATCCGGTGCGGGTGCCGGGCGGATTGGCCGTGTTCCTTCTGCGCGACATCGCACAGGATCCGACGCCGGAACTGGCCCCGATCGACGTGAAATATGCGCAATATCTGGTGCCCGATGATGGGGTATCTGTGGCCGCCGTGCGGGCAAAAGTTGATGTTTGCGACGATCTTTATGCCGTGGCCAAAGGGCAACCGGAAGATCGCCTGAAGGTGGAAACGCTGCCAATCGGGCAACTTCCCACGGCGATTGCGGCTGAATTGGCGCAGTTGGACCCCGGCGAAAGTTCGACCGCGATCACCCAAGGTCAATCGCGCGTGTTCTTGATGCTGTGCAGCCGTACGGCCAAGCAAGAACTGCCTGCGCAACGCGACGACATTCGCACGCAACTGATCAACGCGCGGCTGGGCGGGCTTGCGGAACGGTATCTGGCAGAATTGAAAGCCGATGCCATCATCCGCGAGCCGTGATGCAGCCTGTCGCGCTGACCTGCGGTGAACCTGCGGGAATCGGGCCGGAAATCGCTGTTGCCGCCAAGCGGCTTCTGCGTGCGGAGGTGCCGTTTTTCTGGATCGGTGATCCGCGCCATCTGCCGCAAGGCGCGCGGTTTCAAGTCATTGATAGGGTTGATCAAGTAGCACAAGTGCCTGCTGATAGTCTGGCCGTGATGCCGCATGTGTTTACCGATGTCGGCGCGCCGGGGCAACCGGTGTTAGCCAACGCGCAAGGCGTCATTGATGTGATTGCGCGCGCAGTGGCTTTGGTGACTGCGGGCAAGGCATCGGCGGTTTGCTCGGGCCCGATCAACAAAAAGGCGCTGAAAGACGGTGCGGATTTCGCCTATCCGGGACATACAGAATATCTGGCCGCCTTGGCCGGGGTGGCTGAGGTGGTGATGATGCTGGCCTGCCCCGAATTGCGCGTGGTGCCAGCGACCATTCACATTCCGCTGGCAGAGGTGCCTTCCGCGCTGACAGCGGCAAAGCTGGAGGCGGTGATACGCCTGACCCATGCCGGATTGATCCGCGATTTCGGGATTGCAGCACCGCGCCTTGCGGTGGCGGGTCTGAATCCGCATGCAGGCGAAGGTGGCGCGATTGGGCTGGAGGAGCAACACATGATCATCCCGCTCCTGGCGCGGCTGCGGGCCGAAGGCTTTGCTCTGCAAGGGCCGATGCCCGCCGATACAATGTTTCATGCTGCGGCCCGGGCAACGTATGATGCCGCGATATGCATGTATCACGATCAGGCGCTGATCCCGATCAAGACCATAGATTTTGCGGGCGGAGTGAATGTGACGCTGGGATTGCCGTTCATACGCACATCGCCCGACCACGGCACGGCCTTTGATATCGCGGGCAAGGGTGTGGCAGACCCGACCAGTTTGATCGCGGCGCTGCGGATGGCGGCGAAGATGGTGGGGCTGCGTGGCTGATGCTGATCGCGGGGGCCAGCCCCCGCACCCCCGGGATATTTGTTCCAAGATGAAAGTGAGCTAGGCATGGCCACGATTGATGGGTTGCCGCCGCTGCGTGAGGTGATCAAGACGCATGATCTGGTGGCCAAGCGGCAGCTGGGCCAGAACTTTTTGCTGGATTTGAACCTGACGGCAAAAATTGCGCGCCTTTCGGGTGATTTGTCAGGCTGTGATGTGCTGGAGGTGGGGCCCGGCCCCGGTGGCTTGACGCGGGGGCTGCTGGCAGAAGGCGCGCGGCGGGTGCTGGCGGTGGAAAAAGACCCGCGCTGTTTGCCCGCGCTGGAAGAAATAGCGGAGGTTTATCCGGGGCGGTTGCAGGTGATCAACGCCGATGCGCTGGAACTGGACCCGACAGCGCATCTGACAGCCCCGATCCGGGTGATTGCCAACTTGCCTTATAATGTGGGCACCGAATTGCTGGTGCGCTGGCTGCAGCCCCAAAGCTGGCCGCCGTTCTGGGATAGCCTGACGTTGATGTTTCAAAAAGAGGTTGCGGAGCGGATTGTCGCAAAGCCCGGCTCCAAGGCCTACGGGCGGCTGGCGCTGCTTGCGCAGTGGCGTGCAGAGCCGAAGATCATGATGCTGCTGCCGCCCGAGGCGTTTACCCCTGCCCCCAAGGTGCATTCTGCCGTGGTGCATCTGGCGCGGTTGCCGGGGCCACGATTTCCTGCCGATGGGGCGGTGCTGGCGCGGGTGACGGCGATGGCGTTCAATCAGCGACGGAAAATGCTGCGGTCAAGCCTGAAGTCGCTGATGCCGCATATCGAAGATGTGCTGCGCAGCGCGGGCATCGCGCCGACGGCACGGGCCGAGGAAATATCTCTGGAAGGATTTTGCGCCTTGGCGCGCGAAGTGGCGGCGCAGTAAAGCGCTGCTATTCCGCCGCCTCTTGCCCATCGCCACCGTCGGTACCGCCATCCGCTTGCGCGATCTTTGGCTTGCGCGGGGCGCGTGTTTTGCGAGGTGCCGCTTCAACCGCCACAGTTGCAGATGCCACAGCTTCAGACGCCACACCCTCAGATTCCGGTGCCGCAACTGGTGTCGCGATAACCGTCTGTTCCACAGCGGCCTGCGGTTGCGGCACATGGCGCACGCGCGGCTGCGCGCGGGGCCGTGCTTCGGGAGTGGCGACAAGCCCTGTATCAGTATCCGCCAAATCGTTAAGGCCCGTCATCAAGCCCGGCTGCGGGCCATCTTCGCGCAGCTCACCCCGGTAATCGCTGCGCGTGTCTGCCCGTGTATCCGGGCGCGGTTCTTGGCGGTTCTCTGACCGGGCATCCGACCGGGCGTCAGATCGTTGATCGCCGCGGTTGTCAGACCGTTGATCACCGCGATTTTCACTGCGGTTGTCACCGCGATTTTCACTGCGATTTTCATTGCGGTTGTCACCGCGATTTTCAGTACGATTTTCATTGCGGTTGTCACCGCGATTTTCATTGCGATAATCTTGGCGCGGCTGTTCGGAACGCCCCTGATCATTGCGTGGCTGGTCATTGCGCCCCTGATCATTGCGCGGCTGATCATTGCGCTGTTGGTCATTGCGGTAATCGCGGTTGTCACCCTGACGGTCGCGGTTGTTGGCGTTTTGCTGGCCACCAGTCTGGTTGCCGCCAGTCTGGTTGCCACCAGTCTGGTTGCCGCCAGTCTGGTTGCCGCCAGTCTGCTGGCCACCAGTCTGGTTGCCATTTTGGCCATTCGACTGGCCGCCGTAATTTCCGTTTTGCGGCGGGTTATACTGACCGGGTTGCTGGCCATTCTGATTGTTCTGCTGACTGTTCTGCTGGGGTCCGCGCGCCTCTTGTTCTGCCGCCAGTTCGCGGTTCGCCTCGGCCAGCAAACGTGTGTAATGTTCTGCATGTTGCTGAAAGTTTTCAGCGGCAACGCGGTCATTTGACAGTTGCGCATCGCGGGCGAGAAATTGATATTTCTCGATGATCTGCTGCGGCGTTCCACGCACCTTGCCTTCGGGGCCGGAGCTGTCGAACACGCGGTTGATGATGTTGCCGAGGGTGCGCGGGCGGTTCGGTTTCGCTCGCTGGCGGGACTTGGAAGAGCGCATCTTGTCCTTTGATCCAGATATCCGATCATTCGCCTGACACTTGCTGCGGTGTCGTTTCCCGGCATGGGAGGTCAAGGCGAGATCGGGTTTGACGCTGTGCTGGGGATGCCGATGAACCCGGTCTGTCCCCATTGCGCGTGGTTCCGAATAACCATGAGGCGGGCGGCATGACAAGCGGAATCTGGGGGATTCTCCAGACGAGGTGCCGGATTCTCATAAAACCGGGGGAAAACTGCCGACAAACGTCTGGGTTTCAGGGTTTGAACGCCTCGACCACCCGGTCACGCCCGTCGAGATCCTGACGCAGCCCCGGCACCAGCAGCCCGGCATTGGCGAAAAGCTCCGCCACCGCCTGCCCCTGCGTCGGCCCGATTTCCACCAGCAGCCGCCCGCCGGGGGTCAGGTGATCCGGGGCTTCCCGCGCGATGCGTCGGTAGGCGTCCAGCCCGTCGCCGCCGGGGGTCAGGGCCAGATGCGGCTCCCAATCGCGCACCTCGGGCACCAGGCCAGCCATCTCCGCCGCCGCCAGATAGGGCGGGTTGGAGAGGATCAGGTCGAAGCGGCCTTCAACCGAACGGCACCAGTCGGAGAGGTGGAAGCGGGCGCGGCGGGACAGCCCAAGATCGGCGGCATTCTGGCGGGCCACGGCAAGAGCGGCGTGAAACGTCGGTGCCAAGCCCATGGGCAAGCGGGCGGTCGGCGAGGCAGGAAAGCAGGATCGCGCCGGA
>JAYSPY010000062.1:0-15374 GCA_043721855.1 Pseudorhodobacter sp. | reverse complement strand
ATATCAAGCGGGCCTTCAAAGCCATCAACGTCAACGATCAGCGCCTCGGCTGCCATACGGTCCAGCGGGGCCAAACGATCATGCGGGGCCAGACGTTCGGGGCTGTCTTGGGGCCAATCGGGTTCAGGCATCGGCAAGGGCTGCTTCTAACGCGGCGATATCGATGGGCGGCTGGGGCCTGCGCAGCAGAAGGGCGCGCTTTGCCCGCGCGCGGGTGTCATCGCGCATCGGGCCTGCGGCGGTGGCAACGGCTTGCATTTCGAACATGTCGCCTTTGCAATGCAAGGCAATGTCACAGCCTGCTTGCATGGATTTTGCGGTGCGCTGAGAAAGGCTGCCGGACAGCGCCTGCATGTTCAGATCATCGGTCATCAACAGGCCGTGAAACCCTATATCGTTGCGGATAATGTCGATCATGCGGGCGGACTGCGTGGCGGGGTGTTCTGCGTCAAAGGCAGAAAAGACGATATGCGCGGTCATCGCGATCGGCAGATCGGCAAGCGCGCGAAACGGGGCGAAATCGGTGGCTTGAAGCGTTGCGGCATCGGTGGTGACGCATGGCAGATCTTGGTGCGTGTCGCCTGTGGCGCGACCATGGCCGGGCATGTGCTTGATCACGGGCAGCACGCCGCCCGCAAGATAGGCGTCGGCCACGGCGCGGGCGATGGCGGTGACACAAGTGGCATCAGTGCCGTAGCAGCGGTTGCGCAGGAACGGATGTGTGCCGTCTGTGGCGATATCGGCGACGGGGGCGCTGTTGGCATCTATGCCAATAGCGCGCAGCTCGGCCGCGATAAGACTGGCGCGCAGGGCCATGATGCGGCAGGCCGATGCAAGGTCTTTGGCGGCGGCGATCGCCTCCAGCGGCGGCGTCCATTCACGCCAATGCGGCCCACGCAAGCGTTGGACCCGGCCCCCTTCTTGATCAACCAGCACAACGGCGTCCCTTCCAACAGCGGCGCGCAGGTCTGATGTCAGGCGGTAAAGTTGATCAGGCGTTTCCACGTTGCGGGCGAAAATGATGAAACCAAAGGGATCGGCATCCCGAAAGAACGCCTGTTCTGGCGTGGAAAGTGTTGGACCCAAACAGCCAAAAATGGCTGCGGTGGTGCCAAGCGCGGTCATCTATGGGTAACCGGGATGCAGGACGTATCTTCGGACAGCAGGGCGGAACAGAACCGGCGCGAATCAGCTTCGTCGGAAAAACCGTAAGCGCGCAAGCGAAAGAAGGTTTGACCGCCGCTGGCCGCTGGCTGCACGATGATGGCTTTGCCCGCCATCAGATCCCCAAAATTGCCTTGCAACCTCGTCCATTCTGCGCGCGCACCATCGGCGGTATCAAACGCGCCAAGCTGCACAAGGCGGGTGCCGACGGCTACGTCTTCGGGCTGCATTTCGGGCGAGGCTACGGATACCACATCTTGCAAATCGGCAATGGGGGCGGGCGCTGTGTCAACACCGCCGGCAGTCATGCCAAGCTGCACCGGGCGCGATACCGGGCGCGGCGAGCGGACAACAACCCCTGCAGTATCAGTGGCAGCCATCGTTTCATCGGCAGGGGCGGTTTGTGGTACCGGCACCTCGCCGCCATCGGTCAACGCAGCAGCAAGTGCCAGTTCGATGGCAGTTTCATCAACGCCAGTGTCGGCGGTTGCGGCATCAGAGGCAGACGCATCGGATGGCAAGGGTGCAACCAACAAGGCATCAACTTGATCTGCGGGCGCGGCGGGGGTCAGGGATGACAGGCCGGGCGCATCATCCAACGACAGCTCCACCGCTTGCGGGGCAAGCACCAGTCGGTCAGCGGGGGCGGCAGCATTGCCTTCCGCTGCGATGGCATTGACGGCGAGGCCTTGATTATCGGCCACCGTTCCACCGGGCGTGGCAGGGGCCACGCGCATCGGGCCTTGCAGGGCCAGAACCACCGGAATACCCGACACATCGCGCACCGCCAGCTTATAGCCCCACACCGCCAAGCCCAGCACCAAGGCCACCGATGTGGCAGCCCCGGCGAGGTTGATCATCGTTTGGTAATTGCGCGTCGCGGCACCATTTGCACCACGCGAAGCCGGGCGTTGGGATGTGCGCCTTACGCCGTTGAGCCGATCGAAATTCATATCCGCCATGCTTTGCCTCGTATCGCCGCGCGGTTAAATCCGCCTCGCGTTTTCTGGTTTGCCCGGGCTGGATTTGCGGATTAACGCATTTCTTCGACAGGCGTTACGCCCAAGATACCTAAACCTGCAGAAATCACAACGCCCACGGCCCGCACCAGCGCAATTTTTGCTTGTGTGGTGGCGGCGTCACCGTCCTGGACGAAACGAAGGGTGGTGTCATCGTTGCCCTTGTTCCACAATCCATGGAAATCTGATGCCAGTTCAAAAAGGTAAAACGCCACTCTGTGCGGTTCATTCCCGCGTGCGGCGATGTCCACCAAGCGCGGCCATTCGGCGATCTTTTTGGCAAGGGCGAGTTCGGCGGGATGGCTGATTTTGCCAAGGTCTGCGGCCGTGATGGTCGCATCATCCACCGCAATTGCGGCATCAGCGGCCTTGCGCAGAACCGAGTTGATGCGGGCATTGGCGTATTGCACATAAAAGACCGGATTGTCCTTTGACTGCTCCATCACGCGGGCAAAATCAAAGTCCAGCGTCATATCGTTCTTGCGGGTCAGCATGACGAAACGGGTCACATCGGCGCCCACCTGTTCGACCACATCGCGCAGGGTTACAAAGGTGCCGGCGCGCTTGCTCATCTTGAACGGCTCGCCGTTTTTATACAGCTTTACCAGTTGGATAAGCTTGATATCCAACGGCACGCGCGATCCTGACAGGGCCGCTACTGCCGCCTTCATGCGCTTGACAT
Source organism: Pseudorhodobacter sp. (assembly GCA_043721855.1). Taxonomy (GTDB): domain Bacteria; phylum Pseudomonadota; class Alphaproteobacteria; order Rhodobacterales; family Rhodobacteraceae; genus JACMNW01. Next base: position 12,509 of record JAYSPY010000062.1, on the reverse strand, counting down.
AGCCGCCATGATCGGCACCCAGAATATCGATCAAAAGGTCAAAGCCGCGGGTGACCTTGTCATAGTGATAGGCGATGTCCGGGGCGAAATACGTCCATGACCCATCGGATTTCTTGACGGGCCGGTCCACATCATCGCCGTAGGCGGTGGACCGGAACAGCATCTGTTCGCGCGGTTCCCAATCGTCCAGCGTCTTGCCTTTTGGCTGTTCCAGAAAGCCTTCATAGATCAGGTCCATGCCGCGCAGAACATCAATCGCAGCCTCAATCCGGCCCGTGCCGTAAATGGCTTTTTCGGATGAATAAACATCCATCTGCACACCCAGCAACGCCAGATCTTCGCGGATCATCTGCATCATCATCCCGGTCGCGATGTCGCGAATTTCGGCCAGCCAATACTGTTCGCCCTTGTCCAGCAAGGTATCGCCAAACTGCGCCTTCAGCGCCTCGCCCACCGGAATCAGATAATCGCCGGGATACAGGCCTTCGCTGATCTCCGGCTCCAGCCCGTTGGCTTCGCGGTACCGCTCATAGGCCGACCGCGCCAGCACATCGACCTGCGCGCCGCCATCGTTGATGTAATATTCGCGGGTGACATCGTAGCCTGAAAAGGTCAAAAGGCGCGCCAGCGCATCGCCGAACACAGCACCCCGCACATGGCCCACATGCATGGGGCCAGTGGGGTTGGCAGAGACGAATTCAACGTTGACGCGCAGGCCCTGCCCTAGCGAGGATTGCCCAAAACCAGTGCCGGTTTGCAGGACCGTGCGCACGAGGTCGTGCCATACCTCAGGGGCCAGGCGCAGGTTCAGGAAACCGGGACCAGCGACTTGGGCGGCGGTAATGCGCGGGTCGCGGGCAAGTTCGGCAGCCAAGGCGTCTGCGATGATTCTGGGGGCCATGCCTGCGGGTTTGGCCAGCACCATTGCGGCGTTGGTGGCCATATCGCCGTGGCTGGGCTCGCGCGGCGGCTCGACTGTGATGGCAGCCAGATCAAGCCCGACCGGTAGCGTGCCTTGGGCTTGCAGGGCGGCTACGGCACCCAAAACAGCCACGCGGATATCGGCGAATAGGTTCATTTGGTCAAATCCTGTCTCATGTCCTTGGCTTTGCCAGAGGGCGCGAGACAGGTCAAGGACGGGTCGCCTTGGTTGACAGACTTGGTTCAGCCTTGGTTCATCTGTGGGTCAGCCTTGGGTGCCGCGCCATTCGTTCAGCGCCGGGTTATCATCTGGCGGGGTCTGTGCAGGTGCGTTGGGCGCAGCAATGGTGGTGCGACCCCGGAAATAGTAAGTTTCGCGCGCCCCGAAATAGAAGGCGACGACTGCCCCAAGAAGCCACCAAAGCGGTTCTGGCACGGCGTTCAGGCCGACCATCCGGGCGGCGAATTTCACCGGGTCCACCATGGCATAGACGAACAGCCCGATGGTGCCAAAAGCCAGCAACGGGCGCGGCAGGCGGTTCAGGCCGTTGACAGCGCGGTCAAACCAACCCGTGCCGGGCAGACCGTATTCATCGCCAAGCTGGCGCAGGGCGGCCATTTGCGCCTCGGCCGATAATTCCATGCGGCGCGTGGCAGAGGGGGTAAAGACCTCGGCCAGGCCCTTGGCGGCGTCGCCCAACGCGGTGACAGCGGCGGGGCCGCCGATGACTTTGCCAATCAACCCCATGCGGCCACCCGCGCGCGGTGTTGGGCATCAGTCAGGTGATATTTGGTGGACATGAAATCTTCGGCGCGCGTGATCCAGCCGCCTTTGCCGCCATCCCGCCTGCGAGCGTATTTGCGGCTGGCGGGGCGGGCATCGGCGATGGCGTAGTAATAGTTCCGCCGCGCTATGGCATAGGCATCGGGCAAATGCGACGGCGCCGCGTCTTGCGCCATTTGCGCGGCGCGGATCGTGGCCGGGCCGATGGAACCGTCTGGATCGCAGGGAAAGCCCATATCCGTCAAAAGACGTTGCAGCACCTTCACCGCATTGGCCCCGGCGTTGACATACATATCAAACACGCTGGCTTGCAGGGCATCAGGAAGCGCAGCAAGACCGGGGCGTTGATGGTAATATTCAATGAATATCTGTGTGGCCTTTGCGGCGGTCAGGCGTTTGACATCCTCCACCGTCACGCGGTTATCGCCGGTCAAATCAAGGCCCAACCGCCGCAGAGTGTGGATGGTAACGCCGTGATTGGTAGCGCCACCCGGATCATCGGGATCGTTTACAAAGCCGCCTTCGCGGGCGACGATCTCGGTTGCGATTTCCTGAACTGTTTTCATCGGATGCCCCTATGTCTGGGGTAAAGCATCCGGCAAAATTGGTTAAAGCGGCGATTACGACCCGTTCGCAGGCTTGAAGACGCCCTGTTCTTTCAGCGCGTCGATGACTTCCTTTGGCATATAGGATTCGTCGTGTTTAGCCAGAATTTCAGTTGCCTCGAATGTGCCCGTGACCAGACTGCCAGTCGCGACCATGCCCTGCCCTTCACCAAAAAGGTCGGGCAAGATACCGGTAAAAGTGACCGGCGTCGAAGCCCCGCCGTCGGTCACATTGAAAGACACGGTTTCACCAACGCCGCGCAGGATACTTCCGTCCTCGACCAGCCCGCCGATACGGAACACTTCAGACGGCGTAGGAGGATCGGCTGCTATCTGACTGGGAGAGCGAAAGAAATTGATGCCGTCCTGCATGGCATAGCCGATCAGCGCCGTAGACCCGGCAAGGGCTGCGAATGCCAGAACGATGATCTGGATACGGCGTTTTTTCTTCAGGCCAATCATCGCATCCTCAGGGAAACATCGGGGCCAACATCAGCCCGGTGGTTTCAGCCAGACCTAACATCAGGTTGGCATTTTGCAACGCCTGGCCTGATGACCCTTTTGTGAGGTTATCTATCACAGACACAACAACCGCCCGGCCTGCGATGCGATCGCTGATAACACCCAGATGGCAGTAATTCGATCCGCGCACATCGCGGGTAGACGGCAGATTGCCGAAGGGTAAAACCTTGATGAAGGGTTCTGCCGAATAGCGCGAAACCAACGTATCATGAATGACTTGCGCGTCACCTTTCACATAAACTGTGGCAAGGATACCCCGATTCATCGGCAGCAGATGCGGGGTGAATTGCACCAGAACCGGGCGGCCAGCCAGCTTTGAAAACTCTTGGTCGAATTCACCAAGGTGGCGGTGTTTACCGCCTGCGGAATAGGCTTGCGTGCCTTCAGACAGTTCGGCGTGCAGAAGATTTTCTTTGGCCGAGCGTCCAGCACCCGAAACACCGGCCTTAAGGTCGATCAGAATGGTGTCCAGATCAATCACACCCGCCGCGATCAGGGGCAACAGTGCGAATTGCCCTGCGGCAGCGTTGCAGCCGGTGCCAGCCACGAGGCGCGCTTTGGTGATGTCAGCCCGGTAAAACTCTGTCAGGCCATACACCGCCTCTGCCTGCAATTCAGGTTGGGTGTGGGGTTGGCCATACCATTTTTGGTATTCGGCGGGGTCACGCAGACGGAAATCTGCCGACAAATCGACGACCTTCATGCTTGCAGGCAAAGCCGCGACCACTGCCTGCGACGTTGCATGAGGAAGCGCGCAGAACACCATGTCAACATTGGTAAAATCAATATTTTCTATTTTTTGCAAGATCGGCAGGTCAAGATGGCGCAGGAATGGAAAAACCTCGGCCATGGCCATGCCAGCCTTGCGGTCAGCCGACAGCGCCACGACCTGCATCGTCGGATGCGTGGCGATCAGACGAACGAGTTCAGCACCTGTATAACCAGATGCCCCTAATATGGCAATTGTATATGTCATTTCAATAAGTTCCGGTTCTTCATGAATGTGGATTCAAGCCGCTTCAAACACGATTCTGCGCCGCAAGAACTGTGTTGCACGGTTTGATACGGCGGTGGGATCGCCTGTTGTCAAAAACTTCGATCTGAGGCCGGGCCCGATCATTTCGGGGCGGCGCACCAGATAGTCTGACAGGCTTTCTGCGACCAGCTTGCCTTGGCTGAAAACCTTGACTTGCGGACCCAAGGCATCGGCAAATACAGCCTCCATCAGCGGATAATGCGTGCAGGCCAGCACGGCGGCTTGCGGGTGCGGCATCCGGCGTTTTAGCGCCTCAACATGCGCGCGGACAAGCGTTTCGGCCAGCATCTCGTCGCCCTGTTCAATCGCGTCAACCACACCGCCGCAGGGCTGCGCTTCAACATCAACGCCGATGGCGCGGAACGCGAGTTCGCGTTGAAACGCGCGGCTGGCAACAGTTGCGGGGGTGGCGAACAGCGCCACGTGTTTCACGTCAACCTCGCGGGGCGGCGAATTGTCACCCCATTGACGTTCGGTCAGCGCCTCGATCATGGGCACAATAACACCCAGCACACGTTTGTGCACAGGCACCCAGGTTTCCTGCATCCGCTTCAAGGCGGCGGCTGAGGCTGTGTTGCAGGCAAGGATCACCAGATCGCAGCCCTCTGCCCACAGCCGTTCGGTCGCAGCGACCGTCAGGTTGAAAATATCATCAGGCGTGCGCACGCCGTAGGGGGCATGGGCGTTGTCGCCCAGATAGACGAACGGCACCGTGGGCAGTCGTTTTGACACGGCATCAAAAACAGTAAGTCCACCAAGCCCCGAATCAAAAATACCTACTGCCATGCCTGCCTCGCGCCATATTTACCGGGTCTTGTAGCGTGCTTCGAATTCATATCCCAGATCATAGGATTTCACGGCGACGGGGGAAAGTGCATAGGTGGCTTTGCGCAAGTATTCCATCATCGCGCCCGGATCCGATTTCAGCGGTGCAAGTCGGGCGGACGCAATCGGATCGCCTATCACCAGTTTAACCGGCTCATCCACCCGGGCGCGAAATTCTTTGATCAGCAAGCCCAAGCGCAGGTTGGAATGCATGTGGCTTGCGACCTGAAACAAGCGTGAATTGTGACCGCTGAAGTAAATCGGCACGACGGTGGCATCGGATTTGGCGATCATCTTGGCGGTGAAATTGCGCCAGCCCGGATCCATAGGCCGCGAGAACGGCCGCATCGAGGTGGAAACAGTGCCCCCCGGAAACACGCCGACGGCCCCGCCCTGCCCCAGATACGACAGCGCATCAGACCGGGTCTGCAGGTTTTGTTTAACCGCCTCCTTCGTGTCATCAAACGAAATGGGCAGCACGATTTTGTTCAAATCTTCGGCCCGGCGGAAAACTGAATTGGCTAAAATACGGAAATCGCCCCGCACTTTGTGCAAAAGATGCCCCATCATCAAGCCGTCAAGAATGCCGTAGGGGTGATTGGCAATCAGCACCAAGGGCCCATTGGCAGGGATGTTTGAAAGCGCACCACCGATGATATCCAAACTCAGGCCATAGCGATCAACGATAACATCCCAAAAGTTTTGGCCGTGCGCTACGTCATCTTCGTATCCGGCGGCGCGCCGGATCAAGGACAAACGCCCCGTTATGTTTTCCAGCGCCCGGATAAGGGCACGTCCACCCCGGCTTTGCGCCGATGAGGCATAGCTGATTTCGCGCGCGACATCCCGAGTGGTCATCAAAAACCTCATATCTAGCTGCGCAGTTAACTGCGTCTGCGCAGTTTCGTCAAAGATCATGACGAAGGCGCGACAGAGGCGGAAGGCCTGTTACATTTACCCTAAATACACCAATAGGGTCGCAAAAACCGGTAGTGATCCAACACTCGGCACAGGTGCGTATACCATAAAAATAAAATCGGGTATCGACGCCGGTCTGTGTGATAGGATGCGGCGAACCTGAAATGGATGATTTTTCGGAAAAGAAGACGTGATGGACTGGGATAAACTGCGGATTTTTCATTCGGTGGCCGACAAAGGCAGCCTGACCCATGCGGGCGAGGTTCTGCATTTAAGCCAATCCGCCGTCAGCCGGCAGATACGCGCGCTGGAGGAAAGCCTGAATGTCACGCTGTTTCACCGCCATGCGCGGGGGTTGATCCTGACTGAACAGGGCGAGTTGCTGTTTGACGCGACGACCTCCATGGTCAAGCGGCTGGATGCTGCGGCGGCGCGGATCAGGGATTCTGAGGATGAGGTGTTTGGCGAGCTGCGCGTTACCACAACGACAGGCTTTGGCACCCTGTGGCTGGCCCCAAGGTTGCCTGCGCTATACAAGAAATATCCGGCGCTGAAGATTGATCTGATGCTGGAAGAACGTGTGCTGGATTTGCCGATGCGCGAGGCAGATGTGGCCATTCGGATGAAAGAGCCAAGTCAGGCCGACCTGATCCGCAAGCGGTTGATGAATATCCGAATGCGGCTTTACGCGACGCCAGAGTATCTGGCGGAAAATGGCACGCCGACCACGATGGCCGATTTCACGCAGCACCGGTTGATCTGCCAGCATGCGGGCACCAGCCAAGTTGCCGCAGGGGCGATGCTGGTCGCAGAATTGATGAGCCATGACATTCCGTCCACCCTGACGGTGAACAACTATTTCGGCGTGCTGCAGGGGGTTTTGAACCATCTGGGAATTGGTGTTTTGCCAGATTACATCACCGAAGATTTTCCGCATCTCGTGCGCGTCTTGCCGGACACCGAATCCAGCGATGTGCCGGTGTTTCTGGCCTATCCCGAAGAGCTGCGCCATTCAAAGCGGGTCTCAGCATTTCGAGATTTCGTGACGGAAGAAATTTTCACTTACCGCAAGCGTCAGCAGATCTGAAAGCTAAGTCCGTGGCACGCTATGCAACCCGTGCATAACGGCCATGCCGTTGGCGCAGCGGGTTAGCGCTTGAACCAAACGGGTGTCCTGCATACTTTGCCGATTGAAGGTAGCAGGCGAGAATTTCTCTTGCGACTTTCATACCTCCCTGTTGGACTTGGCCGAGCGAAAGCTCGGCCTTTTTTTTTGATTGCAGGGTAATTTTTCAAAAATGCCTGTCAAAATATCAGGCTGTCGCGGCGTTTGGTCAGGAATGCAGCATCGGCGGATGACGCTGCCGTGCAGATTGCCCGCGCATAGGCGGCAAGTGATTCGGCGATATGTCCGGCGCGCGCCCATGGCGGTGTCAGTGTCAAGGAACGCGCCTGCAATTTCCGGGGTCGTCAGCCCGCCACGCGTGCGCAGTGTCAGCGTCACACGGGGTTTTGCATCAATCGCCGGATGGCGGCAGGTAAAGATCAGGCGCAGACGCGCGATCAGGGCAGCAATCAACCGCCCCCGGGTCATTGCGCATCACCGCCTCAATGGTCTGGGTGACGGCAATGGCCGTTGACGCGGCTGTCATGGGATCAGTGTCCTGCCGGGTTGCAGGTCATCAATGGGCGCACCTCGATCGTGCCGAACTCAGCCGATGGCAGCAGGGCTGCATATTTCAATGCCTTGCAGGCCTTCACCCGATACCAGCATGATTTTAGTGCCCATTTTTTCAATCGCAGCGAAAAACCCGCCCCTCATGGCGTCAAATGCCGGGGTGCCCTAAGCGGGCTCAAGCGCGGGGTCATTATAGATCAGGATCATGTATTTCATTTTGGTAAGTCCTTTATCCTTGGGTTATGGTTGGGCAAGCGGTGATCAGAGGCCGAGGATATTTACGCCAAGGCATACCATCAGGTTCACCGTGGCCAGAATGTTGGTGCCGTTGCCGACATGGCGCAGCGGATGTGCGGCGGTGTCGCCTTTGAGGCCGAACGGATGCGCAATGCGCCCGATATGTGCCGGTAGATCGCGGGCGCACCCATACCTTCGGCGAGGATCATCAGGATCAGCACCAGCGGCGTCCATTCCACGAAATTGCTGCGCTGGCGGATGCGTTGCCGCAGTTGGATATTGCCGTTGTCGCCAAACGACAGGCGCAGCGCACCACGCATCGAAGATACGCGAACCCACAAAACCAGCAAGATCACCGCAATCGGCAGGGCCTACAGGGGGGTCACAGCAAACATCATCAGCATTCCTTTTCATTTCAGCGGATCGTTACCCAAGGACGCTTGAGGATCGCCGATTTCGACATGCGTCCCAAAACTTTTTCATTTTTTTGCAAATTAATTTTGAATGCCGGGTTTTGCCGCCTGCAAATACCGGTAAAATCGCGTGGGGCCTTTCGCTGTCGCCGCCTTTTGCGTAAAGCGCGGGCTTAAGGATGCCCCCAAAAAGGATGCGATCATGTCTGACCCGATCATCACCCCGGACCTGATTGCAGCACATGGGTTGAAACCCGATGAATATCAGCGCCTGCTGGAGATCATCGGGCGGGAGCCGACATATACCGAGCTTGGCATTTTTTCGGCCATGTGGAACGAACATTGTTCCTATAAGTCGTCGAAGAAATGGCTGCGCACCTTGCCTACCACCGGGCCACAGGTGATTTGTGGCCCCGGAGAAAATGCGGGCGTGGTCGATATTGGCGATGGGCAAGCCGTTATCTTCAAGATGGAAAGCCACAACCACCCCAGCTATATTGAGCCGCATCAGGGTGCTGCCACTGGCGTAGGCGGCATTTTGCGCGATGTCTTCACCATGGGCGCGCGCCCCATCGCGGCGATGAATTCGCTGTCATTCGGGGTGCCGTCGCATCCCAAGACCGCGCATCTGGTCAAGGGTGTGGTGGAAGGCGTCGGCGGCTATGGCAATGCGTTTGGCGTGCCGACAGTGGGCGGCGAAGTGCGGTTTCATCGCAGTTACAATGGCAATTGTCTGGTCAATGCCTTTGCGGCGGGCTTGGCGGATGCCGACAAGATTTTCTATTCGGTGGCGTCGGGTGTCGGCATGCCAGTGGTCTATCTGGGGGCCAAAACCGGGCGGGATGGGGTTGGCGGGGCGACGATGGCCAGCGCTGAATTCGACGACACGATCGAGGAAAAACGCCCCACCGTACAAGTCGGCGACCCTTTTACCGAAAAACGCTTGCTGGAGGCGTGTCTGGAACTGATGGCATCCGGTGCGGTGATTTCCATTCAGGATATGGGGGCTGCTGGCCTGACCTGTTCGGCTGTGGAAATGGGCGACAAGGGCGGTTTGGGGGTGCGGTTGCAGCTGAATGACGTGCCGCAGCGTGAACTGAATATGACCGCCTATGAAATGATGCTGTCGGAATCGCAGGAACGCATGCTGATGGTACTGCGGCCAGAGTTGGAGGCAGAGGCCCGCGCGATATTTGTGAAATGGGATCTGGATTTCGCAATTGTCGGCGAAACGATTGCTGAGGACCGGTTCCTGATCTTGCAAGGCGATGTGGTGAAGGCGGATTTGCCGCTGTCAAAACTGTCGTCATCTGCCCCGGAATATGACCGCCCGTGGGTGGAGACGCCGCCCGCAGCGCCTTTGGGCGATGTGCCCGCGATTGGCGCGATAGAGGCACTGATGGCGCTGATATCCTCGCCATCCTACGCCCACAAGGCTTGGGTCTGGGAACAATATGACAGTCAGGTGATGGCCGATACGGTGATGACACCCGGAATGGCGGCAGGTGTGGTGCGGGTGCACGGCACGGCCAAGGCGCTGGCGTTCACATCTGACGTGACGCCGCGCTATGTGAAGGCGAACCCGTTTGAGGGTGGCAAGCAGGCGGTGGCGGAAGCGTATCGCAATCTATGTGCTGTGGGGGCCAAGCCCTTGGCCGCGACAGATAATCTGAATTTCGGAAATCCTGAAAAGCCCGAGATCATGGGGCAGATGGTTGGTGCCATTCGCGGAATCGGTGCGGCGTGTTTGGCTTTGGATATGCCAATCGTGTCGGGCAACGTGTCGCTTTACAATGAAACCGATGGCTCGGGCATCTTGCCCACGCCAACCATCGGCGCGGTGGGCTTGTTGGCAAATTTGGACGAGATCATTGCCGGGCGGCCTGTAGCGGGGGATGTGGCGGTTCTGATCGGCATAACGCACGGGCATCTGGGGCAATCGGCCCTGCTGGCCGAGGCGTTCGGGATCGAGGCAGGCGATGCGCCACCGGTGGATCTGGTGGCGGAACGGCTGCACGGTGAATTTGTGCGGTCCATGCGCGGGCATATCCGGGCGGCGACCGACCTTTCGGATGGCGGGCTGGCGCTGGCAGCGTTTGAGATGGCAGAGGCTGCCGGGCTGGGTGTGACCTTGCCGGCTGGCGATATTGCGGCGCTGTTTGGCGAAGATCAGGCGCGGTATCTGATCGCCTGCACCGCCAGCGGTGCCACGGCGATTGCCGCTGCGGCTAAGGTCGCGGCGGTGCCCTGTGCGGTGGTGGGGCGGTTTGGCGGCGAAGTGGTGCAATTGGGCGTTGCCTCGGGCGCATTGGCAGAGCTGTCGGCGCTGTATCGCGGGGCGTTTGCGAAGGCGGTGGAATGATTTGCCGGAAGCTGGGGGTTTTCCACCCCAGACCCCCGAGGATATTTTTGCAAAGATGAAATCAAAGAGCAGTGGCTTGCAGTAGATGCAAGGGCATCCTAGATTTAGCGCAACATAGTAAGGATTTGTTCTGATGGCCATGGAAGCCCGCGATATCGAAAGCCTGATCCGGGAATCGTTTCCGACGGCAAAGATCACGATCACCGATCTTGCGGGTGACGCCAATCATTGGGCGGCCGAAGTGATTGATGAAAGCTTCAAGGGCATGAACCGGGTGCAGCAACAACGCGCGGTTTATGCCAGCCTGAAGGGCAAGATGGACGGCGCGCACGGCGAGCTACACGCGTTGGCGCTGACGACCAAGGCACCGGAATAACTGGGCCATTTCGGCCACCCACCAAGGATCAAACAGATGAGCGCAGCAGACCAGATCAAAAAGACCGTGGACGCCAACGATGTTGTCTTGTTCATGAAGGGCACCAAGATGATGCCGCAATGCGGGTTTTCGTCGAAAGTCGCGGGCGTGCTGAATTACATGGGCGTGGACTTTGCCGATGTGAACGTGCTGGCTGATGCCGATATCCGTCAGGGAATCAAGGACTTTTCCGATTGGCCCACGATTCCGCAGCTTTACGTGAAGGGCGAGTTTGTAGGCGGCTGTGATATTGTCACTGAGATGACCCTATCGGGTGAGTTGGACCAGTTGTTCGAGGCCAAGGGCGTTGTGTTTGACAAGGCTGCAGCAGCGAAAATTCGCGAAGCGAATGCTTGACCCGGCGGCCCGGCGGATGATCCGCAGGGTCTAATTTTGTGTGCAAGCGCCGTAAAGCATGGTTTCGGTGTTTGCACCGCCATCATGCCGTAACAGCATGCCATCTGTGCCTTTGGTCACCCAGACATAGGCAGACCCGTCCGACGGCCAGCCACAGCGCACGCCAGAGGCAGCGGGTTCTGCTTACAGCAAAAGCTGGTTGCCTTCGACTGTCAGCAGGGCCACAGACCTATCGCCCTAGGTTGCATAAACAACCGGAACTTGAACACCCCGCTCACAGGTGTAGCGCAGGTTTTGCGCTGCGATTTGTGCAAATGCCAAGCCCGGCAAGCAGATCAAACCTGCCATCTCACATATTTTTATCAGGCGTCTCGTCACGATGCGCGCCGTTCAAGACGGTCTGCCATCGCTTCGGCGCGGGCGGCAAGATCACTGAGGCTGGTCAATGAGACAGGGGCAGCCGTTGGGGCTGTTCCCGCAGCGCTGGCTGCCACCTTGATCTTTTGCTCGCGCAACTCGTCTTCCAATGCGGCGGTCTTGTCAGCCAACATCAGGCCCGCCATCAGCAGCAACCGCGCATCGGTCATCCGGCCCATCTGACCGACCAACACCTGCGCCTCGCTGTCCAGCATGGCGGCGGCGGAGCGCAGAAAATGTTCTTCGCCAGGTTGGCAGGCCACCAGAAACGTACGCCCGCCGATGGTGATGTCAAGTTCAGGCATCTTCACGGACCTCTTCAATCAGGGGGGCAAGTTCGGCCAGGATTTCATCCATTTGTGCCACTTCTGTCAGCCTTGTGGCACGCAAGGCATCCAGTTCGGCCAACATCGCCCGGTTGACCAAATGTGGGTCGGACAGACCCTGAGCGGCGCTTTCGCGCAAGATATGCAGCACCTCGCGCAGTTGCACATTGCTGTTGCGCATGCGTTTCAACTCTGCCCCTTGGCTGTCAAGCTGGGCTGACATCTGGTCTATTTTTGCACTGGACTGCTGTTGGCCCTGCGTCGCAGTATCTTTGACCGCGCGCAGGCGTTCAGTCAGTTGCGCCGAAAGCATACGTTCCTCGTCAAGTGCCGTTTGAAGATCTTTCGTGGTATCGGGCACAAAGCCAGATGGCGCATTGACCGGCAGGCCATCTATCCCAGCGCCGATCCGGTCAAGTGCCGCGGCAAGCCTGTGTTCGAGTTCGTCTAAATCCTGCATGCCGCTGCCCTTTACCTTGTCTGACGCCAGCGCGGCCGCGTTGGCTTCAACCATACCTGCCCCAAGTTTTGCGAATCGTAACTGGCGCCATCAACCTTGATCTTAGCGCAAAGTTTCATGGCCTGTCTGCCTTTTGGGTCATGCTCTGACGTGGCGCGCTTGATCTTGCCGCTCACACTGGTATGGAGCCTGTAGTCCAGAAGATAACGATAGGATCCCGGCCTTGGATATTG
>JAYSPY010000061.1:0-13448 GCA_043721855.1 Pseudorhodobacter sp. | reverse complement strand
ATGGATTAGCGTCCCTTCTTCGCGTTGCGCGACCGAACAATCAACTTGTCCGATGCCTTCGCTTTGCGTGTCTTGTTGCCCTTGGTGCCCTTGCCCCACGGTGTGACCGGGTGACGGCCACCTGATGTGCGGCCTTCACCACCACCATGTGGGTGGTCGATTGGGTTCATCGCAACACCGCGCACAGTCGGGCGAACGCCCATGTGGCGCTTGCGGCCTGCTTTACCAAGGTTTTGGTTCGAATTGTCCGGGTTTGACACGGCACCGATGGTGGCCATGCATTCCTGACGCACCATCCGCAATTCACCCGAGGACAGACGAATTTGCGCATAGCCACCGTCGCGGCCCACGAACTGGGCATATGTGCCAGCGGCGCGAGCGATTTGCCCACCCTTGCCGGCCTTCATTTCCACGTTGTGGACGATCGTGCCAATTGGCATGCCGGAAAACGGCATTGCGTTGCCCGGCTTCACGTCGGTCTTGGCACCAGCAATCACGCTGTCACCAACCGCCAAACGCTGCGGGGCCAGGATATAGGCCAATTCGCCATCAGCGTATTTGACCAATGCGATAAAGGCGGTGCGGTTGGGATCGTATTCGATCCGCTCTACGACTGCCGCCATATCGAACTTCGTGCGTCTGAAGTCCACGATGCGATAAAGACGCTTGGCGCCCCCACCTTTGTGCCACATCGTGATCCGTCCGGTATTGTTCCGACCGCCTGTCTTGGTCAAACCCTCTGTAAGGGATTTGACCGGGCGGCCTTTCCACAGTTCCGAACGGTCGATCAGAACCAACCCTCGTTGGCCAGGCGTCGTCGGTTTATACGACTTGAGTGCCATGCTTTCTGTCTTCCGTTTGCTTTTGGGTCATGTGACCCAATGTGAAGGGCTCCGAAGATCCCCGGTAATAAAATCGCACGGCCCCGGTTATGCCCCGAGGCCGTGGATTCGGCGTCTAGTATCAGAGCCCGGTAGAGACGTCGATGCTGTTTCCAGCTTCCAGCGTCACATAGGCTTTCTTCTTGTCCGAACGCTCGCCTGCGCGACCGCGGAACTTCTTCTTTTTGCCTTTGGTGATGGTGGTATTCACCGCCTTCACCTTGACGCCAAAGACTGCTTCAACAGCCTCTTTGATCATCGGCTTGGTCGCATCCATCGCCACTTGGAAAACAACAGCATTGGCTTCTGAAACCATGGTCGCTTTTTCGGTGATGATCGGCTTTTTGATGATGTCGTAATGCTCGGGCTTTACGCCAACTGCGGATTTGTTCATTTCAAACGGGCCTCCAAAGCAGCAACACCCGCTTTGGTGATCACCAGTTGATCACGCTTCAGGATGTCATAGACATTTGCGCCCATCGTCGGCAGCACGTCGATGCCTTCGATGTTGCGCGCAGCCATCACGAAGTTTTCGTTCAGCTCGGCACCGTCAATGATCAGCACGCGCTTCCAGCCAAGTTCCTTTGCGGCTTTCGCCAGGATCGAGGATTTCGCTTCGGCCATTGCAATCGCGTCGATGATGATCAACTCACCCGCCGCGGCCTTGGCCGACAACGCATGACGCAAACCAAGCGCGCGGAACTTTTTCGGCAGATCATGGGCGTGGCTGCGGGGCTGTGGGCCCTTAACAACACCACCATGACGGAAGATCGGCGCTTTCTTGGACCCGTGACGTGCGCCACCGGTGCCTTTTTGCTTGTAGATCTTCTTGGTCGAATACGACACCTCGGCGCGGGTCAGCGTCGAATGTGTGCCCGCCTGAGCTTTCGCCCGCTGCCAACGCACAACGCGGTGCAGAATGTCGGCGCGCGGCACAAGACCGAACAACGCGTCATCAAGCTCGATGGAACCGGCTTTGCCGCCTTCCAGATTGATCACATTCAGTTTCATGCTTCACCGCCTTCGGTCTTTGCGTCAGTCGCAGGCGCGTCATCAGTCTGTGGCTGTTCGGATGCGATTGTTGCCGCTTCTTCTGCAGCCATCCTGTCCGCCAGCATTGCCGCTTCGTGTTCTGCCTCTGCTGCTGCCGCTGCTGCGGCTGCCGCCTCGGCTGCGCGGTGCGCTGCCTCTTTGTCAGATTTCAACGCAGCTGGCCGAATGGCTGTATCCGGGACCGGCTTTTTCACCGCATCCTTGATCGTCACCCAGCAGCCCTTTGATCCGGGAACTGCGCCCTTGATCATGATCAGACCACGGTCGCTGTCGGTTTTCACAACCAACAGATTTTGCGTGGTTGACCGGACTGCACCCATATGGCCAGCCATTTTCTTGCCTTTGAACACCTTGCCGGGGTCCTGGCACTGGCCGGTTGACCCGTGCGAACGGTGCGAAACCGAAACACCGTGGCTGGCCCGCAGACCGCCAAAGTTGTGCCGCTTCATAGCACCCTGAAAACCCTTACCAATCGAGGTGCCAGCCACATCAACGAACTGGCCCGAAAAGTAATGATCCGCAGTGATTTCTTCGCCAACACCGATCATGCAATCCGGGGTCACCCGAAATTCCGCAATCTTGCGCTTGGGTTCGACATTCGCTTTCGCGAAGTGGCCGCGCATTGGTGCCGTGGTCCGCTTGACCTTGGCCATGCCTGCGCCAAGCTGAACGGCGGTGTAGCCATCTTTGTCGACGGTGCGCTGTGCAACAACCTGCAAGCTATCAAGCTGCAAAACAGTCACAGGAACCTGTGCGCCATTTTCCATAAACAGCCGGGTCATGCCCAGCTTCTTTGCGATTACGCCAGAACGCATGGTATCACGACCCCGCCAGTTTGATTTCGACATCAACGCCAGCCGCAAGATCAAGCTTCATCAGCGCGTCTACGGTTTGCGGTGTCGGATCAACGATGTCCAGAAGGCGCGAATGGGTGCGGATTTCCCACTGATCGCGCGACTTCTTGTCGATGTGCGGCCCACGCAGAACGGTGAACCGTTCAATCTTGCGTGGCAACGGAATCGGGCCGCGCACTTGTGCGCCTGTGCGCTTTGCGGTGTTTACAATCTCCAGCGTGCTGGCATCCAACACACGGTAATCGAAGGCTTTCAGCCTGATACGGATCGTCTGACTTTGCATGTCTATTTCCTTTGGAACGTAGGGACGTCAACATCCCCATAGGTTCCCATTTTTCAGGGCGTGGGATGGGCAGATTGCCCATCCCACAAGATGACTTAGAGAAGGATCTTCGATACCACGCCAGCGCCGACAGTGCGGCCGCCTTCGCGGATAGCGAAACGCAGTTTTTCTTCCATGGCGATTGGGGCAATCAGTTCAACGTTGAACTTCAGGTTGTCGCCCGGCATCACCATTTCGGTGCCTTCAGGAAGCTGAACCGTGCCGGTTACGTCCGTGGTGCGGAAGTAAAACTGTGGCCGGTAGTTCGCAAAGAACGGTGTGTGACGACCGCCTTCTTCCTTGGTCAGGATATAGGCTTCGGCTTCAAATTTGGTGTGCGGCTTTACCGAAGACGGCTTGCACAGCACCTGGCCGCGCTCGATCCCGTCACGGTCAACACCGCGCAGCAACAGACCGACGTTATCGCCAGCTTGGCCCTGATCCAGCAGTTTGCGGAACATTTCCACGCCGGTGCAGACGGTCTTTTTGTTTGGGTGAATGCCGACGATTTCAACTTCTTCGCCGACCTTGACGATACCGCGTTCAATACGGCCCGTTGCAACTGTGCCACGACCAGAGATCGAGAACACGTCTTCCACTGGCATCAGGAACGGCTGGTCAACAGCGCGGGCTGGTGTCGGGATGTATTCGTCAACGGCCTTGATCAGCGCACGGATGGACGCTTCGCCAATGTCTGGCTGCGTGCCGTTCATGGCGTGCAGGGCGGAACCACGGATGATCGGGATATCATCGCCGGGGTAATCATACGACGACAGCAGTTCGCGGATTTCCATCTCAACCAGTTCGACCAGCTCTTCGTCATCCACCTGGTCGATCTTGTTCAGGTAAACCACCATGAACGGAATGCCGACCTGACGGCCAAGCAAGATGTGTTCGCGGGTTTGTGGCATTGGGCCGTCAGCCGCGTTCACCACCAAAATTGCGCCGTCCATCTGTGCCGCACCGGTGATCATGTTCTTCACATAGTCAGCGTGTCCGGGGCAATCGACATGGGCATAGTGACGCGCTTCGGATTCGTATTCGACGTGGGCGGTCGAAATGGTGATGCCACGCGCACGCTCTTCTGGCGCGCCGTCGATCTGGTCGTAGGGCTTGAATTCACCAAAATACTTGGTGATTGCCGCTGTCAGCGTGGTTTTGCCATGGTCAACGTGGCCAATTGTGCCGACGTTTACGTGTGGTTTATTCCGTTCAAACTTTGCCTTTGCCATGATGGCCTCCTGAGTTTTTGGTCAGGGATGGGCATATTGCCCATCCTACGGGATGGTAGGATGGGCGATCCGCCCATCCCGCTTAAGCGTATTTCTTCTGAATCTCGTCAGAGATGTTCTGCGGCACTGCATCGTAATGGTCAAACGACATCGAGAAGTTCGCCCGTCCCGATGACATCGACCGCAGGTTGTTGATATAGCCAAACATGTTGGCCAATGGCACCATCGCAGTGATGATATTCGCGTTAGCGCGGGTATCCTGCCCGTTGATCATGCCCCGACGCGATGTCAAATCGCCGATGATGCCGCCGGTATAGATATCCGGGGTTACAACTTCGACCTTCATGATCGGTTCCAGCAACTTCGCGCCGGCTTTTTTCAAGCCTTCCCGCATTGCCGCACGGGCCGCGATTTCAAACGCCAGAACGCTTGAGTCCACATCATGATACGCGCCGTCAACCAGCGTCACCTTGAAGTCGATCACCGGGAAGCCTGCCAATGGCCCGCTGTCCATCACCGACTTGATGCCCTTTTCAACGCCCGGAATGTATTCCTTTGGCACTGAGCCGCCCACAACCTTGGCTTCAAACGAATAACCAACACCGGGTTCAACCGGCGTGATGATCAGCTTGACGCGGGCAAACTGGCCCGTGCCGCCGGTCTGTTTCTTGTGGGTATAGTCGATCTCATGTTCGCGGCTGATGGTTTCACGGTAGGCCACCTGTGGCGCGCCGATGTTCGCTTCAACCTTGAATTCACGGCGCATCCGGTCAACCAGAATGTCGAGGTGAAGTTCGCCCATGCCCTTCATGATGGTCTGGCCGGATTCGTGATCGGTTTCCACACGGAAGGAAGGATCTTCTGCCGCCAGACGGGCCAGTGCGATGCCCATCTTTTCCTGGTCAGCCTTGGTTTTAGGCTCCACCGCAATTTCGATAACTGGCTGCGGGAAGGTCATGGTTTCCAGAACCACCGGCTTTGCCGGATCGCACAGGGTATCCCCCGTGGTGGTTTCTTTCAGCCCGGCCAACGCAATGATATCGCCTGCATAGGCTTCGGCAATTTCTTCACGGTCGATGGCGTGCATCATCATCATACGGCCAACGCGCTCTTTACGCTCTTTGGTCGCGTTCAGCATCGCGTCGCCCTTTTTCAACACGCCCGAATAGATGCGTGTGAAGGTCAAGGAACCAACAAAGGGGTCGTTCATGATCTTGAATGCAAGCGCCGAAAACGGCTGGTTGTCATCGGCAGAGCGTTCGATATTGCGTGTTTCCGTGTCATCCCCCGGCAAGAAGCCAAGGTAAGGCGGCACGTCCAGCGGTGTCGGCAGATAGTCGATCACCGCGTTCAACATCGGCTGCACGCCTTTGTTCTTGAACGCCGAACCCGCAAGCACTGGAATGAACGAAATCGAGAGGCAACCCTTGCGGATCAACTCGCGCAGCTTCGCCTCGGTCGGCTCTATGCCGTCCATATAGGCTTCCATCGCCGCATCGTCTTGCTCAACCGCGATTTCCAGCAGGTTATAGCGCCACTTGTCGGCTTCGGCCTTCAGTTCGGCACGGATCGGCTGGCGCACCCAGGATGCGCCCAGATCTTCGCCCTCATAAACCCATTCTTCCATGGTCACGAGGTCGATGATGCCTTCCAGTTTGTCTTCCGCGCCAATCGGAATCTGGATTGGCAGCGGCACAGCCCCGGTGCGTTCCTTGATCATCTTGACGCAATTGTAAAAATCCGCGCCGGTCTTGTCCATCTTGTTGACGAACACGATCCGCGGCACCTTGTAGCGATCCGCCTGACGCCACACAGTTTCTGTCTGCGGCTCCACCCCGGCATTGCCGTCAAGCAGCACCACAGCGCCATCAAGCACCGCCAGCGACCGTTCAACTTCGATGGTGAAGTCCACGTGTCCGGGGGTGTCGATGATGTTGAAGCGGTACTTGTTATCCGCCGCCAGATCACCGGAATCGATGATGCGCTGCCAGAAGGTGGTGGTCGCAGCCGAGGTGATCGTGATCCCGCGTTCCTGCTCCTGCTCCATCCAGTCCATCGTTGCGGCGCCATCATGCACCTCACCGATTTTGTGAGATTTTCCGGTGTAATACAGAATCCGCTCGGTCGTCGTGGTTTTACCCGCGTCGATATGGGCAATGATGCCAAAGTTCCGATAACGGGACAGGGGATATTCGCGTGCCATTGGGCTGCCTCAGACTAATTGATTACCAGCGGTAATGGCTGAACGCTTTGTTGGCGTCGGCCATCTTATGTGTGTCTTCGCGCTTTTTGACGGCGGTTCCACGGCTATTCACGGCATCGGACAATTCCGCTGCCAAACGCTCTTCCATGGTGTTTTCGTTGCGCTTGCGCGCGGCGATGATCAGCCAACGGATGGCCAAGGCTTCGCGGCGTTCGGTGCGCACTTCGACCGGCACCTGATAGGTGGCCCCGCCAACGCGACGCGAGCGCACTTCAACCGAAGGCTTCACGTTTTCCAGAGCTTCGTGAAACGCCTCGATCGGCGCCCGCTTCAAACGGGACTGCACCCGGTCAAGCGCGCCATAAACAATACCTTCCGCGATGGATTTCTTACCATCCATCATCAGGTTGTTCATGAACTTTGTCAGAACCGTATCGCCATACTTGGCGTCGGGAAGAATTGCGCGCTTTTCGGCGGCGTGACGACGGGACATCTCTGCCTCTCCTTATTTCGGACGCTTGGCGCCATATTTCGAACGACGCTGGCGGCGGTCTTTCACGCCTTGCGTATCCAAAACACCGCGCAGAATGTGGTAACGAACACCGGGCAAATCCTTGATGCGGCCGCCACGGATCAGAACCACAGAGTGTTCCTGAAGGTTGTGCTTTTCGCCGGGGATGTAGCAGATCACCTCAAAGCTGTTGGTCAGGCGCACTTTGGCGACCTTCCGCATAGCCGAGTTCGGCTTTTTCGGCGTTGTTGTGTAAACGCGTGTGCATACGCCGCGCTTTTGCGGGCATGATTCCAAGTGCTGCGACTTGGACCTTCTGACAATTGCTTCCCGCGGCTTGCGGATCAGCTGTTGGATCGTCGGCATTAGCTTCGCCCTTTATTTGCAACCCGTTATCACGTCACCCGTCAGTGACTTTTCCGGGGGCATTTCATTCGCCAATGCCTTGCGCGACCGCAAAACATAAAAACCACATACGTCCCTACGCTTAGGGGCGACGCGGTGCAGATACAGAGGATCGGGGTTTTCAGGCCCGGATCATGACCACTTCTAGTATGCTGACCTGAACGAAAGGCGGACCCATCCCTCAGGTAGGCGGCGTATAGGGGGAGTCGCAAGGGATGTCAACAGGACCGGGCGGGCCTTGTTTAACGCCGCGCCCGCGCCAATCTGCCCTCGCGGACAAGGGTAAAAATCCCGCTGGCCACGACGATAGCCGCCCCCACCAGAGTATAGAAATCCGGAAACGTTTTGAACATCACCCAACCAAGGATTATCGCCACCAAAAGCGATACATAGCGGAAGGGCGCCACGAAACTGATGTCCCCCACCCGCATCACCATGACCACAAACATATAGCCCACAATCAGCGCCGAGGCCGAGGCCAGGATCATCAAACCAGAATGCGTATCCACCGCCACCCATCCCTGCCCCAATGACCCCAAAAGCCCCATGGTGGTGACAGACACCGCAGCCCAGACCGCCACTGTCACCGACGGCACCGCGCGTGACAACTGGCGCGTCGCCAGATCCCGCACCACCACGCAGGCAACTGACGCCACCGCCATCACCGAATATCCATCAAATACATCGCCGCCGGGGCGGATGATGATCAACACCCCGATAAAGCCCGCAATAATAGCAAGCATCCGCCGCCAGCCGATCTTGTCGCCAAACACCAGTGCCGCCGTCAGCGTCACCGCCAGCGGCAAAGATTGCAAAATGGCCGATATATTGGCCAAAGGCATATGCACCAGCGCCGCCAGAAACAGCACCGTGCCCCCAACTTCCGCCGCCGACCGCACAATCAGCGCAATCGCATCCTTGCGGTTCAGCTTCGGCCAAAGCCCCCCCGTAGCCGCCGCAATCGTGGTCAGCGCCACAACGCACAAAAAGCCCCTGAGCGTAATCGCCTGAAACAACGGCAGCACCTGCGTCGCGGCCTTCATGAAGCTGTCGTTCACCGTAAACGCAGCCATCGCCACGCACATATAAAGCGCACCGCGCGTGTTGTCGGAAATTTGCATGCTGCGCCCTGCCCTGTTGGGGTTGGTAATAGCGGGCTGGCAGCAGGGATGAAAGGGGGGAGCGATGATCCTTGATCAGACATCGAGATCAAAATGAAAAGGGCGACCAAAAGATCGCCCTTCGTCAGCCTGGATTATATGAAATCAGGCGGCTTTCCGACGACGCAAGGCCGCCAACCCGCCGATGCCACCCAAAAGCATCAAGCCAGCCGCTGGCAAAGGAACCGGCGCTGGTGGCGGCGCATAGATCGCCAAATCATCCAAGCGGACGTTGCCACCTTTGTTAGAGCTGAACGTCAGTGAGGTCACGTTTTGAAAAAGAGCAAGCGTGCTTAGATCAACGACATGACCGCCATCATTGTGGCCAACAATGTTCGCCATAAAGCTTAGAACACCACCGGTATTGGACGACAAAGTAAACGTGTTTGTCACAGGATTTTTGCCGCCTGTTCCCCGGCCCAGCAATTGATACCAAAATGACGTCAGCGAGAATTCTCCGCCGCCAACTTTGGAGAGCACGGATGTTTCATTATTATTCAACGCCCCGCATCCCTTGCCAGAGACAGCGTCGCAGTTACCGTTGACGATGCGCATGGTATTAAAGGCCAAACCATCTTCGCTGTAAGCGCCGCCGCCCTGTGCCTGCGCATCCGTGAAATCAATTGTCGCCGCACTTGCGCCATAAGCCGCAAATAAAGCGGTCGACATCGCCCAAGCTACCAACAGATTTTTCATCAAAGCCTCCAACCATTATGCCACATTGTTACCATCTTACTGCCCCTATTGCTCTTCAGCTGATGCGAAAGCAATAAATCATTTCCGTTGGAATTATTTTGCAACCAGCGCGTGAAACGAGTTTCGGCATTCGCAACATAATGCCAATCTTACCCCGCACAGTATCGATGCGCGCAACATCGCTGCGCGGGGTGTGGCGATGCATAAGCCCGATGTGACATTGATGTTTAACTTACCTCGAATTAGGCTGGCCAAACAGTCTTGGTCGGAATCGAGACGCGATCTTTGCAAAACCCATTCGAAAATAGCAGTTTCTTCAACAAATTGTGGCTTCGGACAGGGGGAAATTCGCACCGGATCAACGCATTTTTGGTATGAGGGCGGGTGATACCCTTTCTGTGAAACCTGTCATCGCACCGTAACCAAGCCCTATCGGCGATACCAGGCTATGCCGAAATCAAGATGCTGTGTGAACAATACATTTTATGGATTTCTTGAAAAAACCAACTTTGCTATGTGACAACACCTTACCACCCATCTCAGGCTTGCATTAACCTACATTTTCCAAAGAAAAAACCCCGCCCCCCTTTCGGGAGACGGGGCCAATCTTAAACCCGGGCAGCCAAAGCCGCCCGGAAAACGGGGTCACTCGTCCCGGCTGTCCATCGCGTCCGAAAACACCGATGCCGCCGAAAACGGTGCTGGCTCCACCTTTGCCGGGGCCGCGATTGCGACCGCAATCTCGGCCTCCGCCCGCCGCGCGTCGATCACCATCTGATCGCGGTCCGCGGCAATTTTCTTGACCCGGCTTGTCGCCCCGCCGGTGCCTGCCGGAATCAACCGGCCAACAATGACGTTCTCTTTCAGGCCAACCAGTTTATCGCGCTTGCCCTGCACCGAAGCTTCGGTCAGCACCCGCGTGGTTTCCTGGAACGACGCCGCCGAGATGAACGAACGTGTCTGCAACGACGCCTTCGTGATCCCCAGCAAGATCGCCTCTGCCGACGCTTCGCGCAGGCCGCGGTTGCGGGCCTTCACGTTTTCTTCTTCCAACTCGCCTTTGTCGACATGCTCACCCTTCAGAAGCGTGGTGTCGCCGCTATCCAGGATTTCCAGTTTCTGCAGCATCTGGCGCACGATCACTTCGATATGCTTGTCGTTGATCTTCACGCCTTGCAGACGGTACACATCCTGCACTTCGTCGATCATGTAGTTCGCAAGCGCCTCGATCCCCAGGATCCGCAAAATATCGTGCGGGGCCGGGTTACCGTCCATGATGTAGTCGCCCTTCTGGACGAAATCGCCTTCCTGCACCGGAATATGCTTGCCCTTCGGCACCATATATTCCACCGAGGACAGCGTATCATCAACCGGTTCAATCGTGATGCGGCGCTTGTTCTTGTAGTCTTTGCCGAACCGCACATAGCCATCGGATTCCGCGATGATCGCGTGATCCTTCGGACGGCGCGCCTCGAACAATTCGGCCACACGCGGCAGACCACCGGTGATGTCCTTGGTCCGCGCACCTTCACGCGGGATACGGGCAATCACATCGCCAGCCTTGATCTCTTGTCCATCTTCGACCGACAAAACAGCGTCCACCGACATCTGGTAGGAAATCGGATTGCCCGCCGCATTGCGCACGGGGTCACCGGTGACCGGGTCCATGATGATAACCTCGGGCTTCAGATCATTGCCTTTGGTCGCCGACCGCCAATCCGACACGATACGCTGTGTCATCCCGGTTGCCTCGTCGGTATCTTCACGCACCGAGATGCCCGAGATCAGGTCGACAAAGCGCGCGGCACCGGCCTTTTCGGCGATGATCGGCAGTGTGTAGGGGTCCCATTCAAACAGTTTGACACCAAGTTTGACACTGGCCCCATCCTTGACGTGAACCTTGGCACCGTAAGTCAGCTTATGCACCGCACGTTCCTGACCCGCGTCATCAATGATGGCAATCTGCATGTTCCGGCCCATCACGATGAAATCGCCATTGGCGTTTTCAAGCAGGTTTGGATTGCGGAACTCGATCTTGCCTTCTTGGCTTGCCTCCAGGAACGACTGCTGACCACCCTGCGCGATACCGCCAATGTGGAAGGTACGCATGGTCAGCTGTGTGCCAGGTTCACCGATTGATTGCGCGGCGATCATGCCGACCGCCTCGCCTATGTTGACCAAAGTTCCCCGGCCCAGATCACGCCCATAACACAGCGCGCAAACGCCATCTTCCGCGTCGCACGTCAGGGGCGAACGGACACGAGCAGATGCGACACCGGCCTGATGGATCCGGTCGGCGCGGCGTTCATCTATCGACTCACCGCGCGCGACGATCACCTCGCCGGTCAACGGCACGGTGATATCGTCGGCAGCGACCCGGCCCAATACGCGTTCAGACAAGGACTGCACCACTTCGCCATCATTGACAGCGGTGACGATGGTGATGCCGCGTTCGGTGCCGCAGTCGTGGCTGCGCACGACGCAGTCTTGTGCCACGTCACACAGACGCCGCGTCAGATAGCCTGAGTTCGCCGTCTTCAACGCTGTATCCGCAAGGCCCTTACGCGCCCCGTGGGTAGAGTTGAAGTATTCAAGAACGGTCAGACCTTCCTTGAAATTGGAAATGATCGGCGTCTCGATGATCTCGCCGTTTGGCTTGGCCATAAGGCCGCGCATACCACCCAGCTGTTTCATCTGCGCAGGCGAGCCACGCGCCCCGGAATGGGACATCATGTAAACCGAGTTTGGTTCTTTTTCGGCACCGGCATCGGTGTACTGCACCGCCGAGATTGCCGACATCATGTCGCCTGCAACCTTGTCGGAACATTTCGACCAGGCATCGACAACTTTGTTGTACTTTTCGCCCTGCGTGATCAGGCCATCCATATACTGCTGTTCGAATTCTTTCACCTGATCGCGCACCAGATTGACGGTATCCCATTTGTTTTCGGGGATCAGCATGTCGTCTTTGCCAAACGAAATACCGGCCTTGAACGCCTCGCGAAAGCCCATGGTCATGATCTGGTCGCAGAAAATAACCGACTCTTTCTGCCCGCAATAGCGGTAGACGGTGTCGATGACGTTCTGCACGTCTTTCTTGCGCAGCAAACGGTTTACCAGATCGAACGGAGCTTTCGCGTTGACAGGCAACAGGTTGCCCAAACGCAGGCGGCCCGGTGTGGTTTCATAGCGCTTCCAGACCTCGTTGCCCTCTTCGTCGATCTGACGAATACGCGCGCGGATGGCGGCGTGCAGATGCACAGCGCCCGATGCCAGCGCGTGTTCCACTTCGTCAACGTCAGCGAAAGCCATGCCTTCACCGACCATGCCCTTACGCTGCATGGTGGTGTAGTACAGACCCAACACCATATCCTGCGATGGCACGATAATCGGCGCGCCGTTGGCGGGCGACAATACGTTGTTCGTCGACATCATCAGAACGCGGGCTTCAAGCTGTGCTTCCAGCGACAGGGGCACGTGAACCGCCATCTGGTCGCCGTCAAAGTCGGCGTTGAAGGCCGCACAGACCAGCGGGTGCAGCTGGATGGCCTTGCCCTCGATCAGGATCGGCTCGAACGCCTGGATGCCCAGACGGTGCAGTGTCGGCGCGCGGTTCAGAAGGACCGGGTGTTCGCGGATCACTTCATCCAGGATATCCCAAACTTCGGGACGCTCTTTTTCAACCAGCTTTTTCGCCTGTTTCACAGTGCTGGACAGGCCCTTAGCCTCCAGCCGCGAATAGATGAACGGCTTGAAAAGTTCCAACGCCATCTTCTTTGGCAGACCGCACTGGTGCAGCTTCAATTCCGGGCCGGTCACGATGACGGAGCGACCCGAGAAATCGACGCGCTTGCCGAGCAGGTTCTGACGGAAGCGGCCCTGCTTGCCTTTCAACATATCGCTAAGCGACTTCAATGGCCGCTTGTTGGTGCCGGTGATCACACGGCCACGACGGCCGTTGTCAAACAACGCATCAACGGCTTCCTGCAGCATCCGCTTTTCGTTGCGCACGATGATATCAGGCGCGCGCAGTTCGATCAGCCGCTTCAGGCGGTTGTTGCGGTTGATGACGCGGCGGTACAGATCGTTCAGATCAGAGGTCGCAAAACGGCCCCCATCCAGCGGCACCAG
>JAYSPY010000060.1:0-47645 GCA_043721855.1 Pseudorhodobacter sp. | reverse complement strand
GGTATCGGTGGCGGTTCGGCAGATGCAGCGGCAACGCTTCGGGCGCTGTCAAAGCTTTGGGACAAGCCATTGCCAGACGCGGCTACTGTGCTGGCGCTGGGGGCCGATGTGCCGGTGTGTCTGGCCGGGATGCCCGCCCGAATGCGCGGCATCGGCGACCGGGTAGATGCAGTGTCGGGCCTGCCCGACGCGCATATTGTGCTGGTCAATCCAGGGGTCGCGGTGCCGACCCCTGCCGTATTCCAAGCCCTCGCCACCAAGCAAAACCCCGCCATGCCAGGCACCCTGCCGCCTTGGGCAGATGCCGCAGGACTGGCTGCATGGCTGGCCACCCAACGCAATGATCTTCAGGCCCCGGCCCGCGCGCAAGTCTCTGTAATTGATACGGTATTAGCCGCACTGAAATCGCAGAACGGCGCGTTGATCGCCCGTATGTCAGGCTCTGGTGCCACCTGCTTTGGGCTGTTTTCAAGCGCTGCCTTGGCAAAACAAGCCGCCGATGCAATTACGGCGGCCCAAAAGCAGTGGTGGGTGGCTTCGGGCCCGGTTTTGACCAAACCTTTCGGCGTCAGTTGATCCGCGCCACCACATAACTCGCCAGATCATCCAACATCCCGCGCAACGGGTGATCGGGCAGCACGGTCAGCGCA
The DNA here is from genome assembly GCA_043721855.1 of Pseudorhodobacter sp. GTDB lineage: Bacteria > Pseudomonadota > Alphaproteobacteria > Rhodobacterales > Rhodobacteraceae > JACMNW01. The sequence goes on along the minus strand of JAYSPY010000060.1, from coordinate 46,995 downwards.
GCGCGCGCCTGTGCCGCCCAAGTCTGCGCCGCAGCCTTGGCGCTTTGCATGGCACCATGACGGTCCATGATGGCGCGCGCTTGGTCAAGATCGCCGGGCTGTTGATCACCTTTTTCAATCACCCGCACCCAAAACGCACGTTCTTCCGCCGTGGCATTGGCCACGGCACGGATCACCGGCAACGTCACTTTGCGTTCGCGGAAATCATCGCCGGTATTCTTGCCAATGTCTGCATCGCTGCCACCATAATCCAGCAAATCATCCACTATCTGAAACGCCACACCCAACGCATCGCCGTATGCATGTAGTGCCTGCACCTGCGCTTCTGACGCGCCTGCAATGATACCGCCCACCTCGGTCGCTGCCGAAAACAGCGCAGCCGTCTTGCCACGCACAACTTGCAGATACACAGCCTCGGTCGTGGCCAGATCCTGTGCGGCGGTCAGCTGCAACACCTCGCCTTCGGCGATGGTTGCCGACGCATTCGCCAGAATGTCCAGAACCCGCAGATTGCCGGTTTCCACCATCAATTGAAAGCTGCGCGAAAACAGGTAATCGCCAACCAGAACAGACGATTTGTTATCCCACAAAAGATTGGCCGTGGGCCGCCCACGCCTGCGCGCGGATTCGTCCACCACATCATCATGCAGCAAGGTCGCCGTGTGAATGAATTCCACCGTGGCCGCCAGATGCACATGGAACGGCCCCGCATAGCCGCACATCCGCGCCGCAGCCAATGTCAGCATCGGGCGCAGGCGTTTGCCGCCCGCCTCCACCAGATGCGCCGTCACTTCGGGGATGCGGGGCGCATGTTTTGATGCCATGCGGTCCCGGATCAGCAGGTTCACTGCCGCCATATCCTCCGCCAGCCATGCCGCCAGCAGGTCGTGCGGCTTATGTGCGCCTTCGTCCAAACCCATCGTGATTATCCCACCCTCGACAAGCCCCGCTTCGGGCCGTTAGTTTACCCGTATGATAGAACTTATGCGCAGCACCGACCCCACACTGATTGCCTTTGCCACGGCGATGCTACAGGGCGAGGATATAGCCACCTTTCCGCTGGACGTCCACATGAGCGTGCTGGAAGGATCGGCGGGCTTTTTGCCGCGGCGCTTGATGGTGCTGGAACGCGATCTTTGGCGCGCGCGGATTGTATTGGCGGATAACGACATCCCGACCGGACTTTAACGCATGTTTGGCCCGGATGATCTGACCGATGATGCGTTTTTAGGCGGGCGTTTGCAGCTTTGGCAACCCAAGGTTGGCTACCGTGCGGCAACCGATCCGGTGTTGCTGGCAGCAAGCGTGGCGGCAAAACCGGGGCAAACGGTGCTTGATCTGGGCTGTGGCGCAGGCACAGCAGCGCTGTGTCTGGGCGCACGGGTGGCTGGCGTGGTATTGACCGGGCTGGAATTGCAGGCCGACTACGCCGATCTTGCCCGCCAGAATGCCCAGCGCAATGGCATCAAGCTTAAGGTGATTGACGGCGATTTAGCCGACATTCCGGCAATTCTGAAACGCGATTTTGACCATGTCATCGCCAACCCGCCCTATTATGCACAAGCCGGGTCGCCGTCACCCAATGTGGGCCGCGACGTGGCGCTGCGTGTGGATACGCCGATTGGCGATTGGGTGGCAGTAGCTGCGCGCAGGCTGGCACCGGGGGGATGGCTGTCAATGATTTTTGCCACAGAATGCCTGCCAGAGGCGCTGTTGGCATGTGCTGCAAAGCTGGGCTCGGTGGCAGTCCTGCCGCTTGCGGCGCGGTCGGGGCAACCGGGTTTGCGGGTAATTTTGCAGGCGCGCAAAGGCGGGGGCCGCGTGTTTCGGCTGCTTGCGCCCTTTGTGTTACATGGCGGCGATGGGCACGATACCGATCGCGACAGCTATACCCCTGTTGCCAAAGGGATTTTGCGCGATGGCCACGCCCTGACTGCAGAGTTTAGGTAAATTTTCGCCAGTTCATGCAATCAAGGCTGCAAGAGTTGATGACACGACTCACATCTTGTGATGCAATCGTTACATTGGACACGATCACAGGAGGACGGATATGACCATCGCTTCGCATCTGCAGGAACTGCGCCGCAAGCATGAGAACCTTTCGGATGTCGTTGAAAAAGCCCAACGCAGCCCCGCCACAGATGGCCTGAAAATTGGCGAGATGAAGAAACAAAAGCTGAAAATCAAGGAAGAAATCACCCGCCTGTCGCAGGCGTAACCGTAACGGCACTGGCCTCGCGCCTGCTGGCTCCGCGCTGGCTTGCGCGGGCGGCCAGTGCCGCACCGCCCGCAACCAGACCTGCCGCGATTGCGATCGTGGAGGATGGGTGTGTGATCCCGGCGCCGACCAATGCCAGCGTCGATAGCAGGGGGGCTGCGTAAGATGCGACGCCCAGAACCTGAATATCGCCGCGCTTCATGCCGATATCCCATGTGAAAAACGCAAGTCCGACCGGGCCTATGCCCAGGGCTGCAACCGAAGCCCAGCCAAGCGCGGATTGCGGCCAGATCGTCGTCTCCAGCGCCAGATGCGCCACCGCAGACAGCAGCGATGCGGCCAAGCAGAATACGGTTACAGATTCCGTTGGCACATTGCCCAAACGGCGCGACAGCACGGAATATACGGCCCAAGTCAGCGCAAAGATAAGCGCCACGCCAAACCCCGGCAAAGCGTTTGCATCCATTGCCCCGCCGCCGCGCAGCACGATCAGCGCCGCCCCGATAAACGCAACCACTGCGCCCAGAATATGCAGCGGTCTCAGCGATTCCCCCGGCAACAGTCCAGACAGCAGCACAATGATCAGCGGCCAAAGATAGGCGATCAGCCCGGTTTCGGCCAAGGGCGCCATCCGAAATGCAGTGAAATACAAAAAATGCGCCCCGAAAAGGCCAAGCGTGCCAAAGACATAAACGCCAATTGGCACAGCTTTCAGAACATGGCCGCGGCCGTTGGTCAGCGTCCAGATCAGGCCCAGCACACCGCCAATGGCAAAGCACATCGCGTTCAGCAAAAGCGGCGGCACCGGGGCCGACCCGATGGTAAACAGTGCCAACAGCGCCCATTGCAGGACGGCGGTAAAACCGATCAACGTGGCGCGGTTGCGGGACATGTGTCCCTGTTTACGTGAAACGCCCCGCTCTTCAAGCCTTTACGGCTTTCATCGCTACCGAAGAAAGCCGTAAAGGCTTGATGAGGGGGGGCTTGATGAGGGTCGGATCAGACCACGAATTGCCCGCCATTGGCGGAAATTGTCGATCCGGTGATGAAACCTGCATCATCGGATGCCAGAAACACCGCAATGCGGGCGATTTCGTCCGGCTCGCCCAGACGGCCCACCGGGATTTGCGGGATGATCCGTTCGTTCAAAACCTTTTCGTCAATCGCACGCACCATTTCGGTGCCGATATAGCCGGGGCAAATGGCGTTAACCGTTATCCCTGCACGTGCGCCTTCCTGCGCCAGGGCCTTGGTAAACCCCAGATCGCCGGATTTGGCAGCGGAATAATTGACCTGCCCCGCCTGCCCCTTTTGGCCGTTGATGGAACTGATGTTGATCACCCGGCCAAACTTGCGGTCGCGCATGCCAGACCACAGCGGATGCGTCATGTTGAACAGGCCCGACAGATTGGTATCCATCACCTCTTTCCACATGCCGGGCGTCATTTTGTGGAACATCGCATCGCGGGTGATGCCTGCATTGTTGACCAGCACGGCAATCGGGCCAAGATCGGCCTCGACCTGTGCGACGCCCGCAGCGCAGGCGTCATAATCGGCGACCGACCATTTATAGGCCTTGATCCCGGTCTCGGACGTGAATTTCGCCGCCGCCTCATCGTTGCCAGCGTAATTTGCGGCAACGGTATACCCTGCGGCCTTCAACGCGATGGAAATGGCCGCACCAATACCGCGCGACCCGCCTGTGACCAAAGCAACTTTCGACATGATTCCTCCCAAGGAAATTCAATTATTATAATAGTGTTATCCAGACACAAACAGGCACGCAATATTATTGCGCGCCCATTCTGCGGTGCAGCAAAATTTAGGCGCGCTCAATGCACATGGCAACGCCCATGCCGCCGCCGATGCACAGGGTAGCAAGGCCTTTTTTGGCACCCCTGCGGCCCATCTCGAAAATCAGCGTGTTCAGAATGCGGGCACCTGACGCACCAATAGGGTGGCCAATGGCAATCGCCCCGCCGTTCACATTCACGAGGTCCGGGTTCCAGCCCATTTCCTTGTTCACGGCGCAGGCTTGGGCGGCAAACGCCTCGTTCGCCTCAACCAGATCAAGATCGGCCGCTTTCCAACCGGCTTTTTCCAGCGCTTTGCGGCTGGCGTGGATCGGGCCTACGCCCATGATCGACGGGTCCAGCCCCGCCGTCGCATAAGACGCGATACGCGCAAGCGGGGTCAGGCCGCGCTTTGCCGCCTCATCCGCGCTCATCAACAAAACCATCGCGGCACCGTCGTTCAGGCCGCTGGCATTGGCAGCTGTAACAGAGCCATCCTTCGCAAACGCAGGCTTCAGCTTTGCCATCGCCTCCATCGTGGCCCCGTGGCGGATGTATTCATCGGCATCGACGGTCACATCGCCCTTGCGGGTGGAAATGATGAAGGGCACGATTTCATCAACAAACTTGCCCGCCTTTTGCGCCGCTTCGGCCTTGTTCTGGCTGGCCACGGCAAAGATATCCTGTGCTTCACGGCTGATCTGCCATTGGCTGGCTACGTTTTCCGCCGTCTGGCCCATGTGATAGCCGTTAAAGGCATCCCACAGCCCGTCTTTGATCATCGAATCGATGAATTTCATATCGCCCATCTTTTGCCCCGCCCGCAGGTGGGCCACGTGGGGGGAAAGGCTCATGCTTTCTTGCCCCCCTGCGATGACGATGGCGCTATCGCCAAGCTGAATGTGTTGTGCCCCAAGCGCCACGGCGCGCAGACCCGACCCACACACCTGATTGATCGACCAGGCAGACGCTTCTTTCGGCAGACCCGCATTGATATGCGCTTGTCGCGCCGGGTTTTGGCCCTGCCCGGCCGTCAGCACCTGACCAAGAATGGTTTCCGATACATCGGCCGCATCAATGCCAGCACGCGCCACGACGGCCTTGATCACGGCAGCGCCCAGATCATGGGCCGGAGTATTGGCAAAAGCGCCGTTAAAACTGCCAACAGCGGTGCGCGCCGCTGATACGATGACAACATTGGTCATGATAGATCCTCTCCCAAAGGCCGAACGGGGCGGCGATAAATACTGCCGCTTTGCAGCATGGCCTATGCGGGAAAGAGGTCAAGCGCAAGATTGTTACGCGGTGCGGCCGCCTTGCACGATTGGCGGGTCACCCGGCTTTGCGCACGGCGGTTTTCAACCAATCAGGTTTCACGGAAGGCGCGCCAAACAGATAGCCTTGCAAACAGTCTATCCCCTTGGCGCGCAGCCATTCGGCATCTGCCACCTCTTCGACAGATTCTGCCACCACGACCATATCAAAATGCCGCCCGATGGAGGCAAGCGCCTGCGTCAGCACCTGATTGTCGGTGTCGGCGTGAATGCCGCGGATGAACTGACCGTCGATTTTGACGATATCAAACTGGAAATCCTTGAAATAGCGAAACGCGGTCATGCCTGCGCCAAAATCATCCAGCGCAAAGGCCACGCCCTGATCTTGCAACTGATCCATGAAAGCGATCACCAATTCCGGCACCTGCATGGCAGAGCTTTCGGTAATTTCCAGGATCAACCGCTCACCAATGGTCGGATGCGCGTTCAAGCCGCGCTTCAAGGTTCGCGTCCATTGCGCAAAGCCGATAGACCGCGCCGACATGTTGATAGACAGCCGCAATTCAGGATGATGCAGCAGCGCTGTCAGCCCCATGTCCAACGCGGCACAGTCAATCAGGCGGCCCATTTCGGTGTCTTCGACCACTTCAATGAAATCGCGCGCGGGTATGACACGACCACTGGGTTCCAGCACCCGGATCAACCCTTCCTGAAAGGCAATTTTTGTCGGATCAGATCCCAGCACAACCGGCTGATACGCCAACAACAGCCGCCCGGTTTTCAACGCACTGCGCACCATCGTCATGGTTTCACCGTCCGCCTTTGATATCGCCGCCCCCAAAGGGCTGGCCAACGACGCCTGGTCATCAATGCGATGTTTGCGCCGACCAAGTGGACCTTGTGATATCATGCGACCCTCTGCAATTCGCTGGTGCCCCTGATGGACACACTGCCGCCGCACCGGTAAATCTGGGGTTAAGATTCGCTTTTTGTTCTAATTTTATGCAATTTCAGCCTCTGAGGTAAAATCATGGCCGATTCAACGACGCGGCGTTGCGCTTGGTGCGGCACCGATCCGCTTTACGTGGCCTATCACGATACCGATTGGGGTGTTCCGGAACGGGATAGCCGCGCGCTGTGGGAAAAGCTGATCCTTGATGGTTTTCAGGCTGGTCTGTCCTGGATCACCATTTTACGCAAGCGAGAGGCGTTTCGCGCCGCCTTTCAGGGATTTCACCCCGCACAAATCGCGAAATGGGCCGATGATGACGTGCTGCGGCTGTTGGCCGACCCGGGCATCGTGCGCCATCGCGGCAAGATCGAGGGCACGATTGCCGGGGCGAAAGCCTATCTTCGCATCGAAGCACGGGAAGGGTTTGCCAACTATCTGTGGAATTTTGTAGGCGGCAACCCGCTGCAAAACCGCCCTGAAAGCATGGCCGACGTGCCTACCTCCACCGATATCTCCACCGCCATGGCCAAGGCGTTAAAATCCGAAGGCTTCAAATTCTGCGGCCCCACAATCGTTTACGCCTTCATGCAGGCCACCGGCATGGTCAACGATCATATGGTGCATTGCCCATGCCATGCGCGGGTGGCCGCTTTGGCAAAGCGTTAGGGGGCCATCAGCGCCTCAAACATCGCCTTCGCATCCGCGCCAGTCCAATCAGCATCGCCGATCAGGCGGGCGATTTCCTGCCCCTCAGGGTTCAATATCACCGACAGGGGCAGGCCCAACACACCCATATTGCGCGCCAGTTCTGATTTCGGATCGCGCAGTTTGGGCAGCGTCGTGATGCTTGCCTCAGCGAAAAACTTATCAATGCCTTCCACCGAATTGCGCCCGGTTGCCACGGTGACAACCGAAAAATCATCGCCCATGGCCGCTTCCAACCCCTGCAACGTCGGCATCTCCGCCCGGCACGGCGCGCACCAAGTTGCCCAAAAGTTCAGCAACACCCACTGGCCCTTATAGTCCGCCAGCGCATGGGGTGCCTCGGCGTCATCTACCAGCCCGATTTCCGGCAGATCGACCGGTGCATCATGCAAAACCAACTTGCGCATGTCGCCCGCAAGCACCGCTTGGGCCGCAGCAATATCAGCATGGGCTACGTTTGCACCAAGCATCAAGGACGTGTAGAGAACGACAACCAATTTGCGCAGCATTATCCCTCCGAGGGCAGACCGATGACCGATAAAACCACCCCCACCCCCACGGCCAACCAGATGTGGGGCGGGCGTTTCGCCGCGGGGCCGGATGCGATCATGCAGGCAATCAATGCGTCAATCGGCTTTGACAAACGGCTTTATGCGCAAGATATCGCAGGTTCCCGCGCCCATGCGGCGATGTTGGCCGCAACGGGTATCCTGACCAATAAGGACGCCGAGGCCATCGGGGAAGGCCTTCTCACGGTGTTGTCAGAAATTGAAACAGGAAAGTTCACTTTTTCCGTCGATCTGGAAGACATCCACATGAATGTGGAGGCGCGGCTGAAAGAGATCATCGGCGCGCCCGCAGGCCGCTTGCACACGGCCCGGTCGCGCAATGATCAGGTGGCGCTGGATTTCCGGCTGTGGGTGCGCGACCAATGTGATGCGGCGGTGACGGGGATCGAGGCGCTGATGCGCGCGTTTCTGGCGCAGGCGGCCATCGGGGCCGATTGGGTGATGCCCGGCTTTACACATCTTCAAACGGCGCAACCTGTGACATGGGGCCACCACATGATGGCCTATGTCGAAATGCTGGCGCGGGATCGGTCGCGTTTCGTTGATGCCCGCGCCCGGATGAACGAATGCCCCTTGGGGGCTGCGGCGCTGGCAGGCACGTCGTTTCCGATTGACCGGGACATGACGGCAAATGCGCTTGGTTTTGACCGCCCCACCGCCAATTCGCTGGATTCTGTGTCAGACCGTGATTTCGCACTGGAGTTTCTCAGCGCCGCCAGCATCTGCGCCATGCACCTTTCCCGCTTTGCCGAGGAACTGGTGATCTGGTCTTCGGCGCAATTCCGGTTCGTCAAACTGTCGGATAAATGGACGACGGGATCGTCGATCATGCCGCAAAAGAAAAACCCCGATGCGGCGGAGCTTTTGCGCGCCAAACTCGGGCGAATCTTAGGGGCCACGGTGGCGTTGTTTACGATCATGAAGGGCTTGCCGCTGACCTATTCCAAGGACATGCAAGAGGACAAGGAACAAACCTTCGATGCCGCCGATACCCTGATGCTGGCGCTGGCCGCGATGACCGGAATGGTGGGGGATATGACGGCGCAAACCGCCACCCTTGCCGCCGCCGCAGGATCAGGCTTTTCCACTGCGACAGACCTTGCCGATTGGCTGGTGCGCGCCCTTGGCCTGCCATTCCGCGACGCGCATCATGTGACAGGCACGCTTGTGGCACTGGCAGAAAGCAAAGGCTGCGATTTGCCGGACCTGAGCCTTGCCGATATGCAAGGCGTTCACGCGGGCATCACCCAGGACGTGTTCGGCGTGTTGGGGGTGGAAAATTCGGTGAATTCCCGTATGTCGTATGGCGGCACTGCCCCGGCGCAGGTGCGCGCCCAAATCGCCCGTTGGACAAAGGAATTGCTATGAATCCGCTGATCTTGGCCCTTGTGGCAGCATGCACCTTGGCTGGTTGCGGCGCCGACGGCGCACCAACCGCTCCCGCCGCTAAATCCGGCGTTTCCGTGTCCGGCGATGTAAAAATCGGGGTCAAAGGCTGATGCGCGCTTGGGCTATGCTGACCCTCGCAAGCTTGGTCCTGTCCGCCTGTGACGGCGGCCCCAACCTTGGCTTGGGCTTTGGCCCCGGCGGCGTCTCCGTCTCGCCCTCCGTCAGTGGCAGGGTGGGCCGCGTCAATGTCGGGGCCTCACTATGATCTCGCCCTTGCGTCTGCTCTATCTGGCCCTGGCCATTTGGGGGGCAATTCACCCGATGACATGGTTTCTGCGCCACATGCGGGAAACCGGCACTGGCCTCGGCGGGCTGATCGACGCTTGGTATGTCAACGCCTCGACCACCGGGCTGACATGGGATCTGACGATTGCCGCCATCACCCTGACCGTCTGGATTATGGCCGAAACATGGGTGCGCAAGAACTGGCTGGCGCTGATTGCCATCCCCGCGACGTTCAGTATCGGCGTCAGTTGCGGCCTGCCGCTTTATCTGTTTCTGCGCACAAGACCCGTCACCTGATGCTCCGCTCGCCCTTTCATCTTTGCACAAATATCCCGGGGGTTGACGATTGGTTCGCCATCGGTTCAAGAACCAATTGGCGACGGGGCTGGCCCCCGCTGACCGCACCAACACTCAAAGGCCTCTGACGCATGGACCACTTCCTTTACCGCAACGGCCAACTACATGCCGAAAATGTCTCTCTGGCCGAAATCGCGGCCTCTGTCGGCACGCCGTTTTACTGCTATTCCACCGCCACCCTGACCCGGCATTACCGCCTGTTCACCGAAGCCCTGTCGCCGCTGCCGCATCTGGTATGCTTTGCCATCAAATCGCTGTCCAACATCGCGGTTCTGAAAACCCTTGGTGATCTTGGCGCGGGCATGGATGTGGTGTCGGGCGGCGAATACCTGCGCGCCAAGGCGGCGGGTGTGCCGGGTGACCGCATTGTATTTTCCGGCGTCGGCAAAACCCGCGAGGAAATGCACATGGCGCTGACAGGCGGCATCCGGCAATTCAACGTCGAATCCGAACCCGAACTGCGCGCTTTGTCCGAAGTTGCCCACAGCCTTGGCATGACCGCGCCCATCACCATCCGCGTCAACCCCGATGTCGATGCCCGCACCCACGAAAAAATCGCCACCGGCAGATCGGACAACAAGTTCGGCATCCCCATCAGCCGCGCGTCAGATGTCTATGCCGAGGCGGCCAAGCTGCCCGGCCTCAAGGTCATCGGCATCGACGTGCATATCGGCAGCCAACTGACCGAACTGGAACCATTCGAGCAAGCCTATCTCAAGGTTGCCGATCTGACCCTGCGCTTGCGAAGTGAAGGCCACACCATCACCCGCCTCGACCTGGGCGGCGGCTTGGGTATCCCTTACGAGCGTTCCAACGAAGCCCCGCCCTTGCCTGCCGATTATGCCGCCCTGATCAAGCGCACCGTGGGCCATCTGGGCTGTGAGATTGAAATCGAACCCGGCCGCCTGATCTCCGGCAATGCGGGCGTGCTGGTTAGCCGCGTCATTTATGTCAAACACGGCGAGGGGCGCGATTTCCTGATCCTTGATGCGGCGATGAACGATCTTGTGCGCCCGTCGATGTACGGCGCGCACCACGATATCGACCCGCTGGTGCAGGCTGCCCCCGGCTCAGAACATCATCCCTATGATGTGGTAGGCCCGGTCTGCGAAACCGGCGATACCTTTGCCAAGGCGCGCAATCTGGCCCCGCTGGCCCCCGGTGATCTGGTCGCGTTCCGCTCCGCCGGCGCTTACGGGGCCGTTATGGCGTCGGAATACAATTCCCGCCCGCTGATCCCCGAAGTTCTGGTGAAGGATGATCAATTCGCTGTCATCCGGGCACGGCCTACCTATGACGAAATGTTGAAACGCGATACCATACCTGCATGGTTATAGTCGCTGGAAAAGGATCCTACCCGACGGATGCCTGATATGGACCGAAATTCCGCCCTGCGCCGCCTGAAAAGGCCGATGCGCCTGACGCTGGCGGGGCTATGGGCGGAACGGCTGACGCATGCCTTTTGGCCGCTGTGGACGGTGTTAACCGCCACACTTGCCGCCCTTGCTTTTGGTTTGCAGGATTGGTTACCGCTTGAAGGCGTCTGGGCCGGGGTGGTGCTGTGCAGCTTGGGCGCGCTTTGGGCGCTGTATGCCGGTCTGCGCACATTCCGCAAACCGACGGTGACGCAGGCCTACGCCCGCCTTGATGCCCGCCTGCCCGGACAACCAATTGCCGCGATGACCGATGATCAGGCGCTAGGCACCGATGATCCGGCATCAAAGGCCGTGTGGCAGGCACATTTGGTCCGAATGGCCGACCGTGCAGCCAAGGCCCGCGCGGTGCAGCCGAACCTGCGTCTGGCCAAACGCGATCCCTTCGCGCTGCGCTATGTGGCCTTGACCGCCTTGGTGATGGCGGTGATGTTCGGGTCGCTGTGGCGCGTGGCCTCTCTCACCGGCCTTGGCCCAAACAGTGCCGCTGCACTGGCCGCTGGCCCCACTTGGGAAGGCTGGGCACAGCCGCCCGCCTATACCGGCAAGCCGTCGCTTTATCTGAACGACATTGATCAGGCTGAGCTGACCCTGCCAAAAGGCACCCGCCTGCAATTCCGGCTGTATGGCGAAGTGGGCGCACTTGTACTGACCGAAACCGTATCGGGCAGTACCACCCCCGCCCCGGCCTCTGCAGCCACACAAGATTTTGAGGTTGGGCAATCCGGTACCATAAAAATCGAAGGTGCAGGCGGGCGCGAATGGAAAATCACCGCCCTGCCCGATGCCGCCCCCACCGTCACCACCACCGGCAAAATCGGGCGCGAGGCGGATGGCCGCTTCACCCAGCCCTTCAGCGCCGCCGATGATTACGCCGTCACGTCCGGCACCGTGGTGATAGCGCTGGACCTGCCATCCGTTGATCGCCGCTACGGTCTTCAAGCCCCGCCTGAACTGCATGACCCGGTGACGCTGGATCTGCCGATGCCCATCACCGGCGACCGCGCGAAATTTACTGAAACGCTGATTGACGATCTGTCCAAACATGTGTTTTCCAACCTGCCCGTGACCATGACCTTCACCGTGGCAGATGCCGCCCTGCAAGCCGGCATGGCAGAACCGATCCAAGTAACCCTGCCCGGCAAACGGTTCTTTGATCCCTTCGCCGCCGCCCTGATTGAGGCACGCCGTGATATCCTGTGGAATCGCAGCAACACGCCGGAAGTGGTGCAGGTTCTCAAGGCCGTCACCAACCGCCCCGAAGGTTTCATCCGCAATGAACGCGCCTATCTGCGCCTGCGCGTGGCCCTGCGCCGCTTGGATGCCGAGGCGAAAACGATAACCCCCACCAGCCGCGACGAAATCGCTGATGAGCTGTGGGACATTGCCCTGCTGGTCGAAGAGGGTGATCTTGCCTCGGCGCTGGAACGCTTGCGCCGCGCGCAAGACCGGCTGGATCAGGCCATCCAGAACGGTGCCGACCCCGCCGAAGTGCAGCAACTGATGGATGATATGCGCCAAGCGCTGAACGACTACATGAAGCAACTGGCCGAAGAAGCGCAGAAAAACCCCGATCAGCAAACGTCGGAAAATCAGCCGTCACAGACAATCACACAAGATCAGTTGCAGCAGATGCTGGACGAATTGCAAAAGATGATCGACGAAGGCCGCACCGCTGAAGCCGCCGAATTGATGGAAAAACTGCGCCAGTTCATGGAAAACATGCAGATAGCCCAAGGCGAAGGGCAACAGGGTCAAGGTGGCCCCGGTCAACAGGCGATGAAGGGTCTGGGCCAAACCCTGCGCGATCAGCAGGGCCTGTCAGACGACGCCTTCAAGGATCTGCAACGGGGCCAAGGCAGCCAGCCGCAGCCGGGGGATCAACAAGGTGATCAGCCGGGCGACCAACCGGGCCAAGGCAGCGATGGCCAGCAACCCGGCACCGATGGCCGCAGTCTGGCCCAACGCCAACAAGATCTGCGCAATCGTCTGGGTGATCTGAACAATGGCCAATTGCCGGGTGCCGGGTCTGAACAGGGCGACACAGGCCGCAAAAAGCTGGATGACGCGGGCCGCGCCATGCGTGAGGCTGAACAAGCCCTGCGTGACGGTGATCTGGGCGGCGCGCTCGACCGTCAGGCCGAAGCGATGGACGCCCTGCGCGAAGGCATGCGCAATCTGGGCGAAGCTTTGGCGCAAGACCAGCAACGCGAAGGTCAGGCGCAAGATGGCGAAGCTTTCGGCAAAGACGACCCGAATTCCCGGCGTGATCCGCTGGGCCGCGAACCCGGCGATTCTGCCCGCATCGGATCGGACCGCAACATGCTGCAAGGCGAAGATGTCTACCGCAAAGCGCAAAACCTGCTTGATGAAATTCGCCGCCGGTCTGGCGATCAGCAACGCACCGCGCCGGAACGCGATTACCTCAAACGCCTGCTTGATCTGTTTTAGAGACGCGTCCCCGCCGCAACGGCTAACAGCGCTTTACCTGGCGTCGCCCGTCAGGCCCCGCAACGACCCGCTCGCCGATTTCATCACCCCATCCAGCCACAAACGACCACAATCCACCGCGCCGACATAGGCCCGCATGGTTGACGCTGTTCCGGGGATTTCCGCAATAATGCGCGGTGCCATGATATAGGCCATCGCCAACACCACCGCCGCAATCATCGTCAGAACAAACCCAGACCGAAATGCGCCGCGCCGGGACCGAAGATCGGGCAATGCGTTGATCTGGTCATCGTCATCTTTGGCACGGTCGGCATTGGCGCGCAGGGTTGAATTTATTTCTTCGATATCTGGTAACAGGTCACGGCGCGCCGCAACCCGCGGCCCTGCCTCAAACGTAAACTCTGCTTCGTTTGAAAGGTCTGGCTTACCCGTTAAGGATGGCTCACCCGGAAAGTCGTGTTCTTCAAGAAAGTCGGGTTCTTCAAGAAAGTCTCGCTCCTCCGGGAAGTCTGGCTCACCCGGCAGGTCTCGCTCCTCCGGGAGATCTGGCTCAGCCCCGCGGTTTGGCGCACCCCCACCATTTGGCCCCTTGGGGATGTCTGGATCAGCGCCCTTAAGCCTTGCAATATGGCGCGCGGCGGCACTTGTTGGCCCCGCTTGCACCACATCCTGCAGACCCAAATCCGGTTGCGTCTCGACGCTGCCAAAAATGTCTGCGGGGGTTTCTTCGCGCCTGACCGCAGTCTCCCGCTGTGCCTCTTCGCGCAACACGGACAGCACGCTTTCCGCAAGCGACTGGCGCGCCGCCACCGGGCGCATCGCCGCGTCTTCGCCAGCTGAACCAACGTCCGCCTGTTCAACCACGGCAATCGGGCCAACCACGGCAATCGGGGCCACCACAGCCATCGGCGCAGCTGCCTGCGGTGGCTGCGCTACAGCATCAGCAGTCGGCGTATCGCCAAACAGCGCGTCCTCTGCGTCCTGTGCGACCTCGGCATCTGCATCTGCATGCAGTTGAAACCACGCATGCCCACAGTTCGAACATTGCACATCGCGTCCCGTGTCGGGGATTGCGGCATCATCAACCTGATACTCCGCATCGCAATTCGGGCAAATCAGCCGCATTCGTTGGTGTCCCTCGCGCAGAAATTCACGCTGTGTTGTTATGGTGTAGCAATGATACGGGCCATCTCCAAGCCTTTGTCACCAACTTTTGCCGCACAAGCGATTGAAACCGCCGCGCATCCGCGCGATGGTGCGCCAATCGTTGCAGGCGGGGCACAGGCGTGATTGCATTTCAAAACGTAGCCTATGGCTATGGCGGGGGCGAACTTTTATCTGACGTGTCGTTGCGACTGGCCCCCGGGTCGTTTCATTTCCTGACAGGCCCGTCCGGATCAGGCAAATCGACCTTCCTGAAACTGTGCTATGCTGAACTGTTGCCCACCACGGGTGAGGTCACGTTGTTTGACCGTGATGTGCGCAGCCTTAGCCGCGATGACGTGGCGCTGACCCGCCGTCGCTTGGGCGTGGTGCACCAGGATTGCCAGTTTCTGGATCACCTGACCGTGGCTGCAAACGTGGCGCTGCCGATGGCGGTGGCGGGCTATCCCGATCAGCCGCAAGATCTGTCGGACCTGCTGGCGTGGGTCGGCCTTGGTCAACACGCGGGCGCCCTGCCGCCATCGTTGTCTGGTGGCGAACGCCAACGCGCAGCCCTTGCCCGCGCCGTGATTACCGCCCCCGATGTGATTCTGGCCGATGAACCCACTGGCAATGTGGATTGGGAAATGTCATTGCGCCTGCTGACCCTGCTGGTCGACTTGAACAAGATGGGCAAAACAATTTTGGTTGCCACGCATGATATGAACCTGATCCGGTCTGCCAAGGCGCAGGTGGCCGCCCGCGTGCTGCGCATCCGCGATCGACGTATTCAACTTGCGGGTGCTGATCTGTGAACCGCAGCCAGTTTACCAGCCTTCTGAAAGGCGATGCGCAGGCCGATAGCGTGGTGCCCCCCACCGGGCATTCCGCATGGCTGACGCTGTTTACCGCAGGTGCGATGACGTTTCTTGCGGTGTTCGCGCTGGCGCTGTCGCTTGCATCGGGCCGGCTTGCCAACCGCTGGACAGACGCGCTGGCAGATACCGCCACCATCCGCATATCCGCCAGTGGTGATCAGATGCAGGCGCAAACCCTGCGTGTGCTTGATATCCTGAAGGCTACCCCCGGTGTCGCATCCGCCCGCGCCCTGACGGATGATGAGCAAAAGGCGCTGCTGGCTCCATGGTTTGGCCCCGATCTGCCGCTGGACCAGCTGCCTATTCCCCGGCTGATTGAAGTGACCGAGGCCGACCCCGGCTATGACGCCGAAGGGTTGCGCCAACGTCTGGTGGCCGAAGCCCCCGGTGCCAGCCTTGATGATCACACGCGCTGGCGCAAACCCTTGGCCGAGGCGGCGCAAAAGCTGCGCATCATCGGCATCGTGTCGATCATGCTGATCCTGTCCGCCATGGCCGCCATGATCACTCTGGCCGCCAATGCCGCTTTGGAGGCGAACGCCCAGATCATCAAGGTCATGCGGCTGGTCGGTGCCCGCGACACTTACATCGCCCGCGCCTTTGTGCGCCGTTTTACCCTGCGCGCGCTGATCGGGGCGGCGATTGGCGCTGTAGCCGCGATGGTTGGCGTGGCCCTGCTGCCCGCCGCCGATGCCGCAGGCGGGTTTTTAACCGGACTTGGCTTTCAAGGCGTGGGCTGGATACTGCCTTTGCTGCTGCCGCCACTGGCCGCCCTGATCGCCTTTGCCGCCACCCGCAGGGCCGCGTTCACCAAATTAAGGACATTGACATGAAATTTGCCTTTCGATGGCTTAGGTCCGTGCTGTTTACAGCGCAAATGTATCTGATGATGGTTTTGCTGGCGCTGATCTTCGCGTTACCAGCCCTCGTCTGGCGCGGAGCGTCGTTCTTCTGGATGCAATCGTTCTGCCGCTGGATCCGGTTTTCAGCCCGTATCTTAATTGGCTTGCGCACCGAAGTGCGCGGTGAAGTGCCCGCAGGTGCCTGCCTTGTCGCATCAAAGCATCAAGCGTTTCTCGACAGTATTACGCTGCTTTCTGTGCTGACTTCGCCCCGGTTTATCATGAAAAAAGAACTTTCATGGATTCCCATCGTTGGCTGGCACGCCCTGCGCATGGGTTGCATCCCGGTGGATCGCGGCAAGCGCGGCAAGGCTATTTCCAAACTGATGGCCGATGTAAAAGCGGGCCAAGCCAAGGCCGGGCAGTTGATTATCTACCCGCAAGGCACCCGCGTGCCCCCCGGCACGACCGCGCCTTACAAAATGGGCACGGCGGCACTTTATGCCCAGCTTGGCCAGGACTGCATTCCCGTGGCCACGAACGTGGGCGTGTTCTGGCCGCGCAAAGGCTTTGCCTACAAGCCGGGGCTTGCGGTGATTGAATTTCTGCCTGCCATCAAACCCGGGCTGTCCAATGCGGCCTTTATCAACGAACTTGAAAGCCGCATCGAAACTGCGTCAAACCGTCTGATGGCAGAGGCCGGGTTCACACCAGAATAAGGGGCTGATATGCCAACCAATGGGGCAACGATCACCCATCTGTTGGACCTGCTTTCCGCGGCAGGTGATTTGTCAGCGCGCAAGATGTTTGGCGAATACGGGCTGTATCTGGATGGCAAGATCGTGGCCTTCATTTGCGATGATACCCTGTTTTTGAAACCCACGCCGGGCGCGCTGGCGCTGCTGCCGGATGTCGAACAAGGCCCGTGCTACCCCGGCTCAAAGCCCTATCTGATCCTGACCGACACGCTGGATGACCCCGATCTAAGCATCCGTGCCCTGCGCGCCGTAGCCGCCGATGCGCCCCCGACAAAGCAACCGACAAAGTCGCCGCCAAAGCCAAAGCCAAAGCCAAAAGCTGCCAAAAAACCAAAGGCGAACTGATGGCCTGGATCACCCCGCTGGACGGTCTTCACGCCCATTATGGCACAGCGGGCCAAGCCTCTATGGTCAAGGTGACCGATCATCTTACCCAAGTCTACCGCAGCTTTCTGGATAGATCGCTTTTGCATCCTGTCCACCGTGGGGCCGGAAGGCACCGATGCCAGCCCGCGCGGCGACGATAGCCTGTGCCAAAGCTTCAGCCGTGATGGCAAAGCCCGGCGCACCGTAATCGTGATCCAGATAACCGAGGTTTATTCCCAATGCGCCCGCGCTCTGATCCGGTCCGGCCTCTGGACCCGCGGCGACCAATCCGCTGGCCTGCCGGAAATAGGTGATATGCTGTGGGGAATCAGCCAAGGCGGCATTGACGGGCAGGCCTACGATGCCGACTGGCCCGGTCGCGCCGCCAAAACGATGTGGTAGCGCCCGCCCCGCCTCAGGCCAGATCAAACCGCCTGCTGACCCTGTCTGCCAACCGCCCGTCGGTCAGCGGCACGGCCCGGTCTGCCTTGTCGTTGCGAAAGCCCATCTTGCCGTAACAGGCCAACCCCCGGCACAATATCGGCGCGAATGGTGGCATTAATCGCGGTGAATCCCAACCGCGCCGCCCGCGCCCGCGTGGCCGCAAACAATGCGGTTCCGACACCTCGCACGGCACTGCCTTGCGGCGTGAACGTGCCGATATCCACCCAGTCTGCCGGCAACCGGTCTGTGACACTCAGCCCCTGAAAGCCCAGCCGCACCTCGCCCAGAACTGCCACCTGACAGCATGGCACATGCGCACCGCTGATATGCCAATCCCGAAATTCAGGGATCTGGCATCTCCACCACCCGCGCCGTCGTGCCGCCTGCCCGCACAATCGTGTCCAACAAATCGCACAAATCCTCGGCATCCTGCGCGACGGCATCCCGCATGATAAACCCGCTTATGCCAGCTTCAACGCCGCTATGCCCGCCATAATCAATGCGATGCCCACGCCCCGCAGCACAGTCACAGGCTCGCCCAACAGAACCACCGCCAGAACAGCGGTCCCTACCACCCCAATGCCCACCCAAACCGCATAGGCCGTGCCGACGGGCAGTTCCTTCATCGCAAGGCTCAACAGCCAGAAAGACGCGACGGCCCCAATGATCGCCGCCGCAGTTGGCACGGGCTTGCTGAACCCGTCAGAGTATTTCAATGCCAGTGCCCAGCCGATTTCCAGCAACCCCGCCAGAAACACCAGAAACCACGGATTTGACAGCATCACGCAGCCAACCCCTTGGACCCCATATCCAGAAACTTCTGCCGACGATCCTTGATCAAAGCCTCCGGCTTTTTGCCAGACAACTCCTTCAACATCGTTTCAATCGCCTTGCCCACCGCGTCGATGGTTTCGCGCCGACCCCGCTGCGCGCCACCCATCGGTTCTTTCACGATCCGGTCAATCACGCCCAGCTTTTGCAAATCCTGCGCCGTCAGCCGCAACGCCTCTGCCGCCTCGCGCATTTTCTCGGCGTCTTTCCACAAGATCGATGCGCAGCCTTCGGGCGATATCACCGAATACACCGAATGCTCCAGCATCGCGATGCGGTTCGCCGTGGCAAAGGCCACCGCCCCGCCAGACCCGCCTTCGCCGATGATCACCGATATCAACGGCACTCCGATGGCCAGACACTTGGCGGTAGACCGCGCAATCGCCTCCGCCTGCCCGCGTTCTTCTGCGCCCTTTCCGGGATAGGCGCCCGGGGTATCGACCAGCGTGATCACCGGCAGGCGAAACCGGTCCGCCATATCCATCAACCGAATGGCCTTGCGGTAACCCTCGGGGCGCGCCATGCCAAAATTCCGCTCAATCCGGGTTTTGGTATCATTGCCCTTTTCGTGCCCGATCACCATCACCGGCTGATCGTTAAAGCGCGCAAGTCCGCCCATCACCGCATGATCATCGGCAAAATTTCGGTCGCCCGCCAAGGGCGTGTATTCGTTGAACAGCACGTCGATATAGTCTTTGCAATGCGGCCGGTCCTGATGTCGCGCCACCTGACATTTACGCCACGGCGTCAGATCCTTATACAGATCGCGCAGCATACCTTCGGCTTTTTTGTCCAGCGCCGCCGCTTCACGCTCCACGTCCATCTCTTTATTGGCCCGCGCCAAGGCACGCAATTCTTCGGCCTTGCCTTCAATTTCCGCCAAGGGCTTTTCAAATTCCAGATAGTTCATGCAGGCGCTCCGGTGGGTCGGTTGCTTTTCATATGCCCCCGGCGGCGGCGTTTTGCAACTCAGCAAGATTTGTAACTGCGCTATATGCCATCCTGAACGGGTGACGCGAAGGTGCGAAAAATGCCGTCCGATCACGAAAACGCATGCCGCGCGTGCCGGATCGCATCCACACCACCGCCCCTCGCCCACCATCCACCATCCACCATCCACCGCCTGCAGGCCCCGCGCTATCGCGGCCCCTGCATGGAAATCGCCACAGCGTTTGCTGCGTTTGG
This sequence comes from Pseudorhodobacter sp., assembly GCA_043721855.1. Classification (GTDB taxonomy): domain Bacteria; phylum Pseudomonadota; class Alphaproteobacteria; order Rhodobacterales; family Rhodobacteraceae; genus JACMNW01. The sequence goes on along the minus strand of JAYSPY010000060.1, from coordinate 27,122 downwards.
CATCATCCGCACCGCGCGCACCCTGTGGCCCCGAACACGCGGCATGGTCAGTGTCGATTGCGATTCATCCCGCCGCCAGCAAAGCCGCCGATCTGCGCCGCTATGCGGGCGTGTTGGTCGCACCGCGCGCACTCTGGGGCGGGCGGCCCCGACGACGTGCATCTGCCCGGTGGCAGCCCCCCGCAGTGGTGCACGTCAAGCCCTGCCCTTCAAAGGTCACTATGCCGGCCTGCACGCCGCCAATAGCTGCCTTCACGGCACAAGGGCTTCCCGCCTCGGGCAGGGATGCCGGGCATTCCGCAGGGGTCGCAGACTAACAGAATGCCCCCTTGGATACCGCGCCCGAAACCTTGATCACCGATATCTGCCTGTCCTTGGCGTAGCGATGCCAGCGCCAATGCCACCACAGCCCAATGCCGTGCTCAACACGGCTTCACCCCAAGCCTGCCGCGGCCCGGGTCACGTGCGAGCCTTGATTTTGCGCCCACCGCAGATTTGTCCGCCGCAGACTTCTCCACCACCCGGCGCGTGGTCGATGATTTGCGCTGGGGCCAACCCGCCTCTCTCCCGCCAGACACGGGCGATGCTGGCAGCCTGCGCGCAGGCTTGGCCCCGGGCGGCCATTTCGCGCGTCTCTGGCCTTGCAACACCAACCGGCTCCAAAGCGTCGCCGCAGGGTCCGCTGCCGCGCCCTGCATCATCGGCACCCGCGCAAGCATGCTCCGGGCAGCCAAAGATAACATCCTTGACGCAATCTCGCTGCTGATCGGCCAGGCAGTGCGCTGTCACTTGGCCAAACAGACGTCTTATCCACCGCAACCCGCCTGCCCATTTCATCTTGGCAAAAATATCCTCGGGGGTGAGCCCGGCACGGGCGAGGGGGCAGACGCCCCCTATACCTGAAAATTTCCTCTAAATTTTCGCCTTGGCCCCAAAAACAGCACCGCCCCGAACCATAGGTCCAGGGCGTGCATCCTCCCCTTTACGCGACATCAGGCCTCCCGTCCCTTTGCCGCCGGGTATTTCCAAGGTGCCTGTTTTCAAGGCCACCGGACGATTAGATTGCGAGTTTTCCGGACCTTCTGTCAACATATCTTCAGCCCCATCCGGCGAAAATGATTTGACCAACTGATCAAACACGCCAGCCCGCGCATCCTCACCCCATGTTGATCTTGACGGCCCGTTGCTTCTGTCCGAAGACCATGACGTGGCGGTTTTTTTCATGGCGCCAATCGATTTCACCCGCCGATCTTGGCCTGCTGGGGATAGACCTATGACCAGAACCGTCTACATAAACGGCTCCTACCTCCCCGAAGCGGAAGCCAAAATCTCGATCTTCGATCGCGGCTTCCTGATGGCGGATGGTGTGTATGAAGTCACTTCGGTTCTGGACGGCAAGTTGATCGATATGGAAGGCCATATCATCCGACTCGCGCGCAGCCTGACGGAACTGGATATGGCCAGCCCGATCACTGACCGCGATCTGACCGAAATGTTCCGCGAATTGGTGCGTCTCAACGAAATCGACCAAGGCATGATTTATCTGCAAGTCACCCGCGGCAATCCCGGCGATCGGTCTTTTGTGTTCCCCGATCCCGCGACCACGCCGTCCACCATCGTGGCCTTCACGCAAAACATCCCCAACCTTGCCGATGCCCCCGCCGCCAAAACCGGCTTCAAGGTCATCTCCATCCCCGATCTGCGCTGGGACCGCCGCGATATCAAAACCACACAGCTTTTGTATCCGTCGATGGGCAAGATGATGGCCAAAAAAGCCGGCTGCGATGACAGCTGGTTTGTTGAGGATGGCGCTGTGACCGAGGGCACCTCAAACAACGCCTACATCGTGGTCGGCAACCGCATCATCACCCGCCATTTATCGCACGACATCCTGCACGGCATCACCCGCGCCTCTGTGCTGCGCTTTGCCGCCGAAGCGCAGATGGAGGTGGAGGAACGCCCCTTCACCATAACCGAGGCGCAATCCGCCGATGAAGCCTTCTCCACCGCCGCCTCGATCTTCGTCATGCCCGTGGTGGAAATTGATGGCAAAACCATAGGCACCGGCAAACCCGGCCCCATCGCCATCCGCCTGCGCGAGATTTATTTGGACGAAATGCGCAAAACCGCGATCTGACCGGAACCGCCATGTATGTAGGCTGTGTGCTTGCACGCACCCTCCCACCACATGCAGCCTGGCCTACGCCACCGTTTGCACCAAATGCAGCATGACGGCGGCGTAAAACACCATGCTGGCTGCCAAAACAAAGATGTGCCAAATCGTGTAATGGAACGGCAAGCGTTCAAACAAAAAGAAACCAACGCCAATGGTGTATAGCGCGCCCCCAGTGACGATCAACGCAATCACAGCGGTGGAAAGCCCCGAAAAAAACGCCTCGCCCGCAAACAGCCCGGCCCAGCCCATGCCCAGCGCCAAGGCAACGGCCACCAGTTTTAACCGGTCCGGAGCCATGAACCGCATGCAGGCCCCAGCAAAGGCCGCACTCCAAAGCCCCGGCAAAAGCCAGCCTCCACCTCCGGCAGACAGCAGCATGAACGGCGTATACGTCGCCGCGATCTTGCAAAGAATCGCCGTGTGGTCCAGATGGCGGTAAAACGCCTTCCGCCGCGCCTCCCATGTCATGTTATACAATGCCGAACACAGCAGCATCGCGATCAGCGCCGCCCCGTACAGGCTGACCCCCACAATCGCCGGGGTATCGCCGCGCAGCACCACGGCCAGCGTGATCAACACCGGCACCGCTATCAGTGCAGCGATCAAGCCCACCACATGCACAACAGCGTCGCTTCGGTTTTCAGTTGCGGAATAGCCATCTCGGTAGGCCAGTAACATCATCTCTCCAACAATTCCCACCGTAGGATCGGCAATTTGCCCATCTCCCCGGCCCATCTCCCCGGCCCATCTCCCCGGCCCGTCTCCCCAGACCATCACCCTTTCGTCACATTATCCCGAAACGCCACCTCAAACGCTGCCTTTTTTGCGGCATCCGCGTCGGTCTGGGTTTTGACAACCCAGTCGGCGTAAGGCATCCCGTAAATCACCTCCCGCGCGGCTTCTTTGCCAATCGTAATGCCACGTTCCGCTGCGGCTTCGTCATACCAGCGGCTCAGGCAGTTCCGGCAAAACCCAGCCAGGGTCATCATGTCGATATTCTGCACGTCCGGCCGGTCCTGCATCAAATGCTGCATCAAACGGCGAAACGCAGCGGCCTCAAGCTCGGTTTGCATGGCAACCTCCATCAGGCATCTCCCTTTTCTTCCAAGGTGGCACAAATCAGCGCCGCTTCAAGCACCGGGGCCAACAAAGCCGCCCATTCCGCTTGCCCGCCCTTGTCGCCAATCAGATCATTGCGCACCTCGATCAGCGTGTGCTGTCGCCCGTGCTGCAAACCATGCCGGTCAATCGCATCGCCCGGCAGATGGCCTGCGTAAGGCTCGTTATCGCCAACACACAATCCGGGCAATGCGCGCAAGGCATCAATCAACGGCAGGGATAGCCGCGCATCCAGATGCGAATACAGAACCCCCACCTGCCAGGGCCGCGGATCCCTGCCCCGCAAACACGGCGTAAACGAATGCAACGCCACGATCACCGTATCCGCCTGACGCGCGGCCAAAGCGGCATAGGCATCATGATAGGGGCGGTAAAGCGTCGCCAACCGCCGTTCCACCTCCACAGCACTGACGCCCCGGTTCGCCGGTATAGTCGTGCCGTCATACAACTGCATGACCAGCGTCGGGTCATCTTCGCCCCGGTTCGGATCAATCACCAACCGCGAAAAATCCGAACAGATCGCCGGGCAATCCAACCGCGCCGCCAAAGCCACGGCCAACCCCGCAGCACCCAGATCATAGGCAATGTGGCGCGCCATATCCGCCGCATCAATGCCCAGATCACCGTCCGCCACATCTGCAGGCACATGATTGGACGCATGATCGCAGGTCACCAACCAAGGCCCCGGCCTGTCTTCTCCGATTACTTTATAAGCAGCCAAATCGCACCTTTGCTTGGCATTTAAGCCATTTATTAACGGATCCTGCGCCAATCCACACAAATCCTCCGCCCTTTTGCCATTCCCTACCGCCTAGGGAAAGCGCCAGTTGCCCCGCAAACCAATTTCCGCCATAACGCCCTCGGCCCACGGAACCCAAGTCTGGCACACCTGAACGATAAAAGGAAAAAGGCAGCATGAGACGCCTTCGCAATGTGAAAATCGTGGCCACGCTTGGCCCAGCCTCCAGCGATTATACAACCATCCGCGCGTTGTTTGAGGCCGGGGCAGATGTGTTTCGCCTGAACATGAGCCATGGCTCCCATGATGATATCCGGGCCCGCCACGCAATCATTCGCCAGATCGAGGCGGATACAGGCCGCCCGATCTGCATTCTGGCCGATCTTCAGGGTCCAAAACTGCGCGTCGGCACCTTTGCCAACCCCAAGGGCGAGGATCTGGCAGTAGGTGCCAAATTCCGCATGGATCTTGATACCGCCCCCGGTGATATCCACCGCGTAAACATGCCCCACCCTGAGATTTTTGCAGCGTTGGAGCCTGGCACGCCGCTGTTGGTGAACGATGGTAAAATCCGCATGATCGTGGATAGCTGCGGGCCGGATTTTGCCAATTGCACCGTCACCGTCGGCGGCGTGATTTCCAACCGCAAGGGTGTGAATGTGCCCGACGTGGTGCTGCCACTGCCAGCCCTGTCCATCAAAGACCGCAAGGATCTGGAATTCGTTTGCGAACTGGGTGTCGATTGGCTGGCGCTGTCTTTTGTGCAGCGTCCCGAAGATGTGCTCGATGCCCGCGAATTGGCCCGTGGCCGCGCGGCCATCCTGTCCAAGATCGAAAAGCCTGCCGCAGTCAAAGCCTATGATGCCATTCTTGCGGTGTCCGATGGCATCATGGTGGCGCGCGGCGATCTGGGCGTTGAACTGCCGGTGCATGCGGTGCCGCCTATTCAGAAACGCCTTGTGCGCGCTGCGCGTGCGGCAGCAAAGCCGGTGATCGTGGCCACGCAAATGCTGGAATCGATGATCGAGTCGCCGGTGCCAACCCGCGCCGAAGTGTCTGATGTTGCCACCGCCATTTATGAAGGCGCCGATGCGGTGATGTTGTCTGCCGAATCCGCTGCCGGTGCCTTCCCGATAGAAGCCGTGATGACGATGAACAATGTCGCCATATCTGTCGAAAGTGACCCGACCTACCGTCAGGTGATCGAGGCATCACGCACTGCAAACCGCACCTCGATTGCCGATGCTATCGTCGCCGCAGCCCGTGAAATCGCCGAAACCACCAATATCAAGGCAATTTGCTGTTTCTCGCAATCGGGCACCACGGTCCGCCTTGTGGCCCGCGAACGGCCCCGGGTGCCGATCTTGGTATTGACCCCGCTGGTCGAAACCGCCCGCCGCATGGCACTGACCTGGGGCACCACCTGTGTTCTGGTCGAACCGCAGGTTCGCTTCAAAGGCGCTGTTATCGCGGCCATTCGCGCGGCCCTTAGTCACGGCTTTGCGACTGAGTCTGAACATGTTGTGGTTACCGCGGGTGTGCCCTTCAACGTGGTGGGCACCACCAACATTTTGCGCGTCGCCCCCTGCGATGAACGATTGATTCACAAAGGCGATGCTGAGTAAGATCAAGAAAACAGAAGTCTCGGGGGGATCATGGATACTGATCTTATGCTTGTTGTCGGCATCACCCTTGGGGTGCTGTCGATCCCCGCGATGCTGAATGCTTATTCCGATGGGCGCGCGCCAAGGTTCGCGTCCATCGTCGTATTGATCGCCGGTGTGCTGATCTTTTTGGCGATCACGCAACATACTGCCGGCTACACGCCCGCTGAATTGCCACAAGTGTTTGGCCGTGTTTTCAGCCGTCTGTTCAACTGACAAACCGGGCGGCGGCGAATCCCGCTTGCACCCTTTCGCCGCACCCCCTATACGACGCGCTTCTTACCCGTGTTGCCGGCCAGTTGGGCATGCCGAGCAGCACCTGAAACCACGGAGATGGAAATGCCAAAAATGAAGACCAAGTCGGCGGCCAAGAAGCGTTTCAGCTTCACAGCCTCCGGTCGTGTGAAAGCTGGCCCCGCCGGCAAACGCCACGGCATGATCAAACGCACGACGAAGTTCATCCGCGATGCCTCAGGGGCCATGATCCTGTGCGCATCCGACGCGAAAATCGTCAAAAAATACATGCCCTACGACCGGTAAGGAGAACAGCCGATGTCCCGCGTTAAATCCGGCGTAGTCACGCACGCCCGCCACAAAAAAGTAATCAAGGCTGCGGCTGGCTATTACGCCGCCCGGTCCACCAACTTTCGCACTGCCACGCAGGCCGTCGATAAGGCCAACCAATACGCCACGCGCGACCGTAAAACCCGCAAGCGCAACTTCCGCGCCTTGTGGATTCAGCGGATCAACGCCGCCGTGCGTCTGTTCGACGCCGAATTCACGTATTCGCGCCTGATCAATGGTCTGGCGCTGGCCGGTATCGAGGTAGACCGCAAGGTTCTGGCTGATCTCGCCGTACACGAACCAGAGGCGTTCAACGCCATTGCCGCTCAGGCGAAAGCCGCCGTCGCCGCCGCGTGAATTTGGGCACACGGAGTTTTCGAAAACTCCGATCCGAATTCTGTGCAGAATTCGACCCCGCCCTTCAAAAGGCGGGGTTTTTTACTGGCCTGCTGCCAGAGCCCTGCCCCGCATAAACCCCGCGCTCAAACGCTTCATATGCCCGCATCACTGGCGCTTCGGCAAACGGCAGCGACTGCGTCATGAACACCGCCGCCACATCCCGCGCCGGATCAATCCAGTAATGCGTGTTGCAAACCCCGGCCCAGCTTAACGAACCCGCCGCCCGCCGCCCCGGAATATCCACCTCATTGCGCAAAAACCCAAAGCTATGCGTCACCTTCGTGCCCGGAAACGGGTTGAAATCAGCGGTAATCGGCGGCAATGCCGTCACCATCTTCTGGAACAACAGCCCACGCATCTGGTCCGCCTGCATCACCGCGATGCTCGCCTCTGACAGCACGCGGTGCCCATCCAATTCGCCCTTGTTCAGCATCATCCGCAAAAACCGCATATAATCGGGTGCCGTCGCATACAGCGCATGCCCCATGCCATAGACTTCGGGCCGTGCTGGCGGTGCCAGATCAAACGGCGCAAACTGGCCACCCTCGCCGCGCATCACCAACCCGGCCAACCCTGCCGGGTCCATCTCGAACCCGGTCGAGGTCATGCCCAGCGGCCCAAAAATCTCGGCCTGGCAAAACGCATCGATGCGCCGCCCGTCAATCGCTTCCACCACCAGGCCCAGCCAATCAATCCCCATGCCGTAGCCCCAGCGCGTGCCCGGATCGGTTGCCATCGGGTAATGCAACGCCGCCTTCAACCCGGTCAACATCCCCGGATGCGCCGTAAGCCCGACATAGCGCGCAATATCGGTGTTCCAAAACTCGTATTCCAAGCCACTGGTATGGGTCGCCAAATGCCGCACGGTGGCCTGCACACGCGGCGCGCGCAAACGCGGTGTATCGCCGTCAAAGCCGTCCAACACCTGCAAGTTGCCAAATTCCGGCAGAATATCAACAATCCGCGTGTCCAAAGACAACCGGCCCCGCTCGATCAACATCATCGCGGCCATGGTGCCAATCGCCTTGGAAAACGAAAACACCCGAAACACCGCATCAGGCCTGACGCCCACCGCCCCGCTATAGGTGATGCCCGCCGCATTCCCCACCATCGCGACCACAAACGGCACGTCCATCTGCGCCACGCTGTCGTGAAGCACCTTGTCCAAATGTTGCATTTATCCCTCCCTTGGTAGCATGCATGATCAGGCAGATATGCCGCATCTTCCACCTCAATTTCAGGGTGCGGAATAAGCACCCGTTGTCCCGGAAAGGCGCATCAACTCGCCGCCTGCGCCGCTGATTTCATGCAAGGTTGCGCGGCGGAAATCGCCGCCGGTCGCAGCACCCCTTTGATTTGTGCGCAGGCGCAGGCCGCACACCGCCTTTACATCAGGCTTTGCCTGATCCCCACTGGCATCAACATCGCAAAAACCCTGCAAGCCGCCCTCTTGCATATCTCCCCCCGCGCCGCTAGCACAAAGCCGCATCACCCGGAGGCTGCGATGGACCCCCTAAAAGCCAAATACCTAGCCGCCGTAGCCGCCGCCCCAGATGAGGCCGCGCTAGAAGATGTGCGCTTGGCCGCCCTTGGTAAAAAGGGTGAAATCAGCCTGAAGATGCGCGAATTGGGCCAGATGGATGCCGCCCAACGCCAACTGACTGGCGCCGCGCTGAACCTGCTGAAAGATGAAATCGACGCCGCCCTGCGCGCCAAAAAAGCCGCATTGGGGGATGCCGCATTGGACGAACGGCTGCGCTCTGAATGGCTGGATGTCACCTTGCCCGCAAGGCCTCGCCGCATGGGCACCATTCACCCGGTGTCCCAGGTGATGGAAGAACTGACCGCCATTTTCGCCGATATGGGTTTCGCCGTTGCGGAGGGCCCGCAGGTGGAATCCGATTGGTACAATTTCGATGCGCTGAACATCCCGCCCGAACACCCCGCCCGGCAGGAACATGACACCTTCTTCATGCACCGCGCCCCCGGCGACACCCGCCCGCCCCATGTTCTGCGCACGCATACCAGCCCCGTGCAAATCCGCGCGATGACAGAACAAGGCGCGCCGATCCGCGTTATCGCGCCGGGCCGCGTCTACCGCATGGATATGGACCAGACCCATACCCCCATGTTCCACCAGGTCGAAGGTTTGGCGATTGACCGCAACATCTCCATGGCCAACCTGAAATGGTGCCTCGAAGAATTCTGCCGCGCGTTTTTCGAAGTCCCCTCGGTAGAACTCCGCTTCCGCGCCAGCCACTTTCCGTTCACCGAACCCTCAGCCGAGGTTGACATCCGCTGTTCCTGGGAAGGCGGCCAGTTGAAAATCGGCCAAGGCGACAAATGGATGGAAATCCTCGGCTCCGGCATGGTGCACCCAAAGGTGCTGACCGCAGCCGGCGTAGACCCGACTGAGTGGCAAGGCTTCGCCTTTGGCATGGGCATCGACCGCATCGCCATGCTGAAATACGGCATCCCCGATTTGCGCGCGTTCTTTGAGAGCGACCTGCGCTGGTTGCGGCATTACGGCTTTGCCGCACTCGACATGCCCGATTTGGCGGGGGGGTTGAGTGGGTGATTTTCCTATAGATGAACGAAGACTTGCCGATTGGCTTTATTTTTGTGCTCGGAACTGTTCCCAGCATGGTGAAGTTGCTTTCGATGAGACGGGGTTACTGAGCCCACGAGAATTGAAATTTGTGAAAATGAACTTTAGTGGCGCTGCAAGTTGGACTTACTTTCAAGCGGCGCGGGACGGAGGGTTGCTAACTAGTTTCGCAGGCAACGCTCCACGATTTTATCGTTTTGCCTTGAGCGACAGAGGGAAAACGTTCATTCAAGAAAATCGCGTGTCTTGGCTAGCCCAACAAAAACAGAGACTTGGGGAGAACTTGCTAACAATTGCTGTCGCTGTTTTGGTGGCATTGGGAAGCCAATGGGCGTTAGCATTTTTTGGCCCAACACCCTGATCAGCGTCGTAGATTGCCATTCGTACGGTGCGCACCCACCACCACCCAACCCGATTCCCCCACCATGCTTAACGCCGCTACCGTCCACCAACCGTCTCAACGCAAGCAAGACGGAAAGAAGACGCAATCAAGACGCCAATAACCAAGCAAAACCAATGCTTTAACCAAAAGATCGCAACCCTATCCTGCACACCCTAAACCCACGGAAGCCCGATGCACAGCGAAGACGCCTCCCACCGCATTCACATCGCCGCCAACGACCCCGCCTTCCCCGCCAAACGCGAGGCCGCCGTCACCCTGATCTGCCAATCCATCACAGATATAGCCGCCCCCTTGGGATACACCTGCAAAGGCACCACGTGGAGCAGAACCACCCCTCAAGGCCGCTCTGCCATCAACCTGCAACGCAGCCGCTACGGCTTTACCGCCAGCATCACCTTGCGATTTTTGCTGCCGGGTGGCACCGCCCCAACTCACGGAATGTGGGCGCAAGAGGATGAAATTACACTACAAAATTTCATCCCAGCCCTGAATGGCACTAGCCTGGCCGACATCGCCTATGTTGAAATCATTGAAAATCCGGCGCGCCTTGATCACGCTATGGATATCCTCACCACCCGCGCCCTGCCATGGCTCGACGCGCATCACAGGGTCGGAAATCCGCCCGAAATTGCGGCTTTTTTGCCGAAATGACCTATGGCAACGGCGCGGCTGTAATGACCGGCCCGGTACCGCCATATTTGGCAAAGATCAACATGAACAGCAAAATCGTCAAACCCAAAAGCAAAGCGCGCTTCCAGCTGTTACGGGTTTTCCGCCCTTCAGGGACTTCCAGCATTGGATCCATAGAACCAACAATAAAGACCAATTTAACCAAAACTGTGGCGACCAGCCCCCGCCTTGTAAACAACTCGTTTCCAATCCGGAAACCACCCCCCGCGCTTCCCCTTGCCGCCAATTTGCGCTAAGCCGCAAAGGCAATTTTCAGGTAGGTCTGCTTCGATGAAATTCACCCTCGCTTGGCTGCACGATCACCTTGATACCAAAGCCAGCCTTGATCAGATCACCGATGCCCTGACAGATGTCGGGCACGAGGTTGAAGGCATTGAAAATCCAGCACAATCCTTGGGTGCATTCCGTATCTGCCGCGTGATTGAAGCGCAGCCGCACCCCAACGCAGACCGCCTTCGCCTGTGCCGGGTCGAAACCTGGCCCCACGGCCCCGATGCGCCGTCCGAAGAAGTGCAAGTCGTCTGCGGCGCCCCCAATGCCCGAACTGGCCTGATCGGCGTCTTCGCCCCCGTCGGCACCCACGTCCCCGGCACCGGGGTCGATCTGAAACCCGGCGTCATTCGCGGTGTCGCATCCAACGGCATGTTGTGTTCGGAACGCGAATTGATGCTATCAGATGATCACGACGGCATCATCGACCTGCCCGCCGACGCACCCCTTGGTGCGCGGTTCATCGATTATCGCGGCCTCAATGACCCAATGATCTATGTCAAAATCACCCCCAACCGCCCCGATGCGCTTGGCGTGCGGGGGCTCGCGCGTGACCTTGCCGCACGTGGCTTGGGCTTGCTGAAACCCCTCAACACCACCCCGGTCAAAGGCCAATTCCCCAGCCCGATTACCGTCCATATCGACGCCGACCTAAAATCCAAGGCCTGCCCCATTTTCGCCGGTCGCGTCATTCGCGGTGTCAAAAACGGTGCTTCCCCGGCATGGATGCAAGATCGCCTGAAAGCCATCGGCCTGCGCCCGATTTCTGCCCTCGTCGATATCACCAACTACTTCACCTACGGCCTGAACCGCCCGCTGCATGTCTTTGACGCGGCTAAGGTGCTGGGAAACCTGCGTATTCATGCGGCCAAAGGGGGTGAATCCCTGCTTGCCCTTGATGGCAAAACCTATGCCATCCAACCCGGCCAAATCCTGATCTCGGATGACAACGGCCCCGAAAGCCTTGCCGGTATCATGGGTGGCGCAGCGTCCGGCTGCACCCCCGACACCACTGATGTCTTCATTGAGTCCGCCTATTGGGACCCCATCACCACCGCCACCACGGGCCGTGCGCTCAAGATCAACTCCGATGCCCGCTACCGGTTTGAACGCGGCATCGACCCCGCCTTCACGCTGCCGGGGCTGGAAGCAGCGACGCAGATGATCCTCGATCTTTGCGGCGGCACCCCGTCGGATATCACACAAGACGGCACCACCCCCGACACCACCCGCGCCTATACATTCGATCCCGCCCGCGTGGCCAGCCTCGTTGGCCTTACCATCCCCGAGGCCACCCAGCGCGAAACGCTGATGGCCCTTGGCTTCACCCTGAACGGCAATCAGGCCACGCCCCCCACTTGGCGCCCCGATGTGCTGGGCGAGGCTGACTTGGTCGAAGAAATCGCCCGCATCGCGTCACTGTCCAAACTCCAAGGCCAGCCCCTGCCGCGCGTCAATACTGGCGTGCCCAAACCCATCCTGACCCCGCTGCAAACCCGCGAACGCACCGCGCGCCGCACGCTTGCCAGCCTCGGGTACAACGAATGCGTCACCTACAGCTTCATCGACGCCGCCGATGCCGCCCTGTTTGGTGGCGGCACGGATGCCACCCGCATCGACAACCCGATCTCTTCAGAAATGACCCACCTGCGCCCAGACCTTTTGCCCGGCCTGCTGCGGGCAGCAAGTCGTAATCAGGCCCGCGGCTTTGCCGATATGTCGCTGTTCGAGGTTGGCCCTGCATTTCACGGCGGCGAGCCTGGCGATCAACACCTGCAAGCCACCGGCCTGCTGGTAGGTGCCTCTGCCGCCCGCGATACTTTCGCCTCGCGTCGCCCTTTAGATATTTACGACGCAAAGGCCGATGTTGAGGCCACGCTTGCCGCCATCGGCGCCCCCCAGCGCACCCAGATCACCCGCAAAACCCCCGCGTGGTTCCACCCCGGCCGCGCAGGCACCATAGCCCTTGGACCCAACACACTTGCGACCTACGGCGAAATTCACCCACGCATCCTGACTGCAATGGATATCAAAGGCCCTGCCTTGGCCTTCACCATTGTGCTGGCGAACGTGCCCCTGCCAAAGACCAAAACGCCCACCAAACCCGCGCTTGCGATTTCTGATCTGCAAGCGGTTGATCGCGATTTCGCCTTCGTTGTGGATGCCCAGATCGAGGCGCTAACCCTCGTCAACGCCGCCCTCGGGGCCGACAAAAGCCTGATCGCAACCGCTCGCATCTTCGACCAATTCACCGGCGATAAGGCAGAGGCGCAGATGGGCACCGGCAAAAAATCTCTCGCCATCACCATACGCATGCAACCGCAAGACAAAACGCTGACCGAAGCCGAGATTGAAGCCACCTGCGCCAAGATCATCGACAAAGTCAGCAAAGCCACAGGCGGCACTCTGCGCGGGTAGATCCCTTCTTGCGCAATTTCATCTTGGCACAAATATCCCACGGGGGTAGGGGGGTGTGAAACCCCCCGGCGTGTCAGAAAAAACTTCCCGATGTCGACTACCGCCCCTTACCGCCCCATGTCCCCAACCACGAAGTGAACCGCCCGAACACACCGCGGGCCCGGTCCCGTGCCGCATCGGCGCTGGCATCAACAGAATCCCAGGCCTCGCCCGCGCCTGCCACCACCGGGTCAATCGCGCGTTCGCGAAACTGCATCCACATCCGGCGCAGCATGAACAGCCCGAACGCCAGCAGCGTCAGCACAATGATATTCACCCACGGCGTGATAGACACATCCGGCCCCGCCACCGGGTTGACCGCCACTGCATTCGGGAAGATCGAGAATATCGGCAACCGCCAGCCGTAATGCGTGACAGACACCCATTGCGGCGTGGCTTTATCCGATTTCAGGTTGGTCGCCTCGGCCTGCAGGGTGGAGCTGTCATACTTAAAGTATGGCGGCCAGACCCAGCCTGTATCTTCATTGCGGTAGACCATTACGGACGACCCATCCGGGAACACCGCGTCGATAAACCTGATATCGCGGATTGTATTGGCGGTGGTTGCCGTGTTCACCCCGCTATCGCCACTTGAATAGAACAGCCAGTTCGACCCAATCGGCGTTTGCTTGTTATAGGTGTTGGTGATCCGCACAATATCGTGCTGCGGCAGGGTGTAATGCAAGAACAGCCCGATCAGCACAATCGGCGCGATCCGCAAAAACCACTTGATGTATGTCCACATGCCGCCTGTCTCCTAGTTCCAGTTCACAACGTAGATGATAATCGCCACAGCCACCGCAGGCAGAATATAGACCAACCAGATCAGCTTTTTGCGCAGGCCATGTTCATAGATTGTCATGCCATCTTTGATATAGGCATCCCGCGCGTCCTTTGCAGCCCCTTCGTGGGCGGGATCGGTATCCCATGCCTTTTCCAGCTTTTCGCGCCGCACCGACCGCGAATAGATCGACACCAGAAAATACACCACCGACAAAGCGATGAAGGCAAAAACCAGAATCCGAAGAATGCCGATCATCGTTTTTCCTTTCGCAAACTGCCCCAGGGCCCCACCAGCGCGCCCAGATCCCGCGCCGGTTTCGGTTCGGGTCGCATCGCCTCATCCATCCCCGGCTCCGGCCCGAACAGCGCCTCACGCGCACCGTCCTTGTCTACCTTGTATTCCCGTTCCAGAAAATCCGCCACATAGGCGCGCTTGCGGTCTGACCATGTGATGTATTGGCCATAAAACAACTCCTTATGCACGATATACATCTGCCGCACATCCAACGGCGACAGTTCCGCAAGCAGCATATTCACCAGATCGCGGTCTGCATGCGGTTTGGCGCGCAACGTGTAGAAATAGGCCGGATGCTCCGATGTGATGCGCGGCCAATCGCCGCCGCCCTCCACCCAACGCAACAACGCCGCCAGCGCCAGAAATTCCGCAGGCAACGCGGTCCCCAGCCGCTGCGCAACTTTGCGCAAATCCGCACGGGTCGCCGCCCCCAGATCAACGCCCAGCCCATCTGCCGCATCAACCAGAATGAAATCCATCTTCTGGCGCAGCACCGCCGCGCTGTCCATGCCCCGCGCCTGCACGATGGGTTCCACCAGCTGGTTCACCTCCAGAAACTCGGCAATATGGTTGCGCTGCGTCAAATCCAGCACCGCCGACACTCGCATCGTGCCCAAGCTGGCGCGCGGCAGGGTGGAAATCACGCCAGGCAGTTTCAACGTGCGAAACACATAAATCCCGCCAAACAGCGAGGTCCAGTAATTCCCCTGCTCAAACGTCATCGCCGGCAGATCAATCGGCACCCGCGTCACATCACCGGTCTTTTTCGCCAGCCCGATCATGTCCGCAATCAACACCTCATCGCGCCAGCCGTTCGGCTCCGCGCGAAACCGGTCAATCAGCGCCGCCAGCTTGCCCGCATCCGCCACATGCCCGCCTATGGTATCCGCCTCCACCGTCACGCGGCGAATATCGAATAACTTCGCAGGCGCATCCACATCGTAGACCGAATTCTGCAACTCCCCCGCCACCGCATCCCGCGCCGTCAGCGCGAACAACTGGCTCTCATTGGCCTCAATAAACTGCCGGATAATCCCCCGCGAGGTAGAGAATTTGATGTTCAGCAACGGCGCCGCCTTCTGCGCCGTGGTCAGCAAAATAAACTGCCGGTTGTTGCCGTTCGGGTTGAGATAATGATCGTCTTTGAGTTCGTCACCAATCTCCGGCGAGTACCCCGAAATATCGATATGGAAATCGGTGAGCTTAGTCTGCTTGCCGGTCAAATGCTTCAATGCCCGATTATACCGCTCAATCAACGCCGGCGACGACACCTCGATCAGATTGCCAAACATAAGGCCTTTTTCGATGAGGCGTTTCATGGGTTCTGCCCCCCTTGTGATGTCTGGTGGCCCCCCGCCCCTAACCCCTCCCCACCGGGGGGAGGGGAAGCGCCCGCATCTGCAACCATCTCACCGTCTGAAATCCAAGCCGCCCCCTCCCCCCCGGTGGGGAAGGGCT
Source organism: Pseudorhodobacter sp. (assembly GCA_043721855.1). Classification (GTDB taxonomy): domain Bacteria; phylum Pseudomonadota; class Alphaproteobacteria; order Rhodobacterales; family Rhodobacteraceae; genus JACMNW01. The sequence goes on along the minus strand of JAYSPY010000060.1, from coordinate 11,497 downwards.
GGGGTGGGGGGGCCGCGTTCAGCGCATCCATCACCACTTGCAAAACCCCATCCAAATTCCCGCTCACATCGCTATTCCAGAACCGCAATACCACAAACCCCTGCGCGCCAAGGTAAGCATCCCGCGCTACATCCGCACCCCCACCATGGCCACCACCATCAATCTCGATCACCAGCCGCCGGGTATAATCCGCAAAATCGGCAATGAACGGGCCGATCGGGGCCTGCCTGCGGAAATGGCTGCCAAAGGCGCGGTTGAGGTCCCTGAGGCCAGCCCAAACCAACCGCTCTTGTGGCGTCATACTGGCCCGCAGCCGCTTGGCATTGGCGCGGGTATGGAGGGCGATGTTGGTCATGGGACGGTTTGCTTGACTGAGGCCCCCCACCCTAACCCTCCCCACGAGGGGGAGGGAAGCGACAGCACAACCAACGCAGCACCCAGCCTCACAGAACCAACGCCTCCCCTCCCCCTCGTGGGGAGGGTTAGGGTGGGGGGTGGCCCGATCAGGGTGCCAAACATCAAGTCTTTTTCGATGAGGCGTTTCATTTCGAATTTGTCCGCAAAAAAATTGGCATTTTTCGCTCGTCGGCGTTCCCGACGAAAATAGGGTCAATCCAATACATGCGCTCGGTGGCAAATCGGTCTGGAAAATGTCTGATTTTCAACAGCTCAAAAAAACTATCAAATACCTCTTGCATCCATGATGTTGCCTTTATCAACCAGTCAAGCCAAGCCTCAACAACCACATTTAGATCGTTATCATACTCACTTGGCCTATTGTGGCGTGAAAACCGACCCATAAACATAACACTCTCACCCATTGGATAAAAAGAGTTTCCGGTTTTTTCATGCATAAATATGTCGCAATTTGTGCCGCTGGACATATGCTTTATATTGCCCTTCGCAGCTGAAAACGAATAGTGATTAGTCGATTCGTGTCTAATATTTTGAGCAAATGCGAAGCCTTGGCCAGTTTTAAGCGCATCAAATTTTGCCAAACTCTCTGTCGCTAGTTGCAATAGATCTGGATCACTTGTCGTCTTCTTTTTGCCGCCATAAGTCAGGAAAACTGAAAATTCAAAAACTTTAGCAGACCAAACTCGCAAAATGGTGTTTCTCTGGATCGAAGCCATTTGATCAATAGCAGGCTCCCCAATCGACGAATGATTAGAAAGAAGAAACATTTTCATAAGGGCATTAACCTCACTTACAGCAAAGCTAAAGATTGCAAGAGACGCCTTTTGATCATCCGGAAGTATGCTCAAGTCTTTCCAACTGAGGCGAAATTCGGTGAGGTATTCAATAGCTTTATTCTCACTCACCCCCTCCCCTCCCCATACCGCTTCCGCGCTTCCTCCAGCCGCCCCATATCCCGCACCAGCCCGTCTATCGCCACCGCGTCCGACTTGTCCGCATACCTGAACTCAGAATCCGCGTAGCGGTTGATCTCCTGCACCACCATCTCCACCGTGATCGGCTGCGCCATGCCTTTGATCATTGCCAGTTTCTCATCATAGCCCTTGAACAAAAACAGGTCGGGCTTCTCCATCCACTCATCGGGCAATTCGAAATCCATCGCCCGCACTTTCACCGCGTCGGTAATGTTTTTCACCGCCCGCCCGGTAAAGCGACTATCCGCCACCTGTATGGCCTTCAGATACGTCCCCAATTTCGCAATCGTATCCAAAGCCCCAATATCCGCCGACACCTGATCCCAAACCTTGATCAAGCCGTCTTCCTTTGGCCGCCCGTGTGAGGCAAAGCTTTCCGCCACCGCCCGCTTGATCTCCTGTGACGCAAAAAGATCATGCTCCCCGACCGGAATGGCGTGGTTCTTGCCCAACAGCAGCGCCAGAATATCAATGTAATCATCGCGGCTGATTGGCCCGTCCACCAAAAACCGCGCGCCTGCCCGTTGGCGCAAAGCGTCGTCCACATTCTCGGGGTAATTCGAAAACATCCCAAAGGTGCAATTGCCGCGCACCACGGTATTGGCACCCGCAAAGGCCCCCATGAACACCGCTGTCACCTCTTGCTGGCCCGCGCTTGATTGCCGATCGCCGCGCTTGCCCGCCACCTGATCAATGTCGTCAATGGTGCCAAAGCCAATCACCGCCGGGTCCAGCACCGATTGCACGAATGCCTGCGCGTTCTGCCCCGATTTGCCCTGATAGCTGTCGATCTGGTCAATCGAGAAGTTCTGGTAGCGGAACGGATAGCCCGCCACCTTGCAATAGCCATCCAGCAGCCCCGCCATCATCTGGATCAGCGTGGTTTTGCCCGTGCCGGGCTTGCCATCGCCCATAAACGTAAAGATAAACCCGCCGAGTTCGGCAAACGGGTTCAGCTTGCGGTCAAAATCATAGGCCAACAGCATCTTCGCCAACCGCATGGATTGATACTTGGCAATGTGATTGCCGATCACCTCGGTCGGCTTTTTGAACGCCATGACAAGCTGCGTGCCCTTTGCGGTCCGCGCAGGCGTAAACCCGGCCAGCGTCAACTGATCCGCCTCCACCCGCCAAGACCCCGACGCAAAGCCACCCACACGGGGTGCACTTTCCGCCCGCGCTGCCGCCCGCTTCATCAGCGCCTCGCAAAACGCCGCCACCGTAGCGACCAGCCGAGGCTCATCGGTGGCCAGCAACCCGATATCCTGATCCAACTCCCAGAGCGCGCCTTGCAAGGCCAAAGGCGCGTTATCCGTCAGCACCTCATCCACAGTGCCAACCTCAACCGACACCGTGCCCAGATGCGGGGCCAGCAAAAACGCCGAAGCATTGGCAAACACATGCAAAACCACCAACGCCTCAGCCGCCAAAAACTCCGAAAATTCCGCTCGCTTCGCCTCGGCCAGCCGCCCCTCCAGATTGGCCTTCTTCAATTCCACCAGCCCAGAGCTTTCTGAAAACGCCGCCCCCATCGCCAGCGCTATCGCCACGCCCCGACGCAGTGCATGCAACACCGCCGCCTGCACCGGCGATACCAAGCCGTCACCGGATGATTGCACCCGGTCGATCAGCCTTACCCCACCGGCGCGCTGCGTATTTTGCGTCACCAACCCCGGCGTGGTAGACCGAAACGCCCGTCGCACCCCGATGCCCGAAGACCGCTCCGGCGTGGCCGCATCCACAGCCTTGCCCAGCCGGGGTGCATGATCAAACCCCGCCAGCAAGCCCAGCGCCGCGCCGTACTGCGCGCGGATCGTTTCTTCGCGCAATTCCATGGTATCGCGGTTGCCGCTCATGTCGTGCTCACTCCGTCAATCTGAAACCTACCGCGCTGCAATGATCCGGCCACCCGCGCCCACCACAAATTTCCGCACATCGCGAAACCCCGGCGGGTCCAGTTCCGCTAACGCCTGATAGGGCCGCTCTGGCAGCACAACCATCCGCTCGGTCGATGTGGCCCCGGTATCCGCCCCCCGCCCGGCGAATGGGTCCAGCGCAAAAATCTGCCGCTCCACGGTGGAAAACCAGCCGTCTTTCACCTCTTCCACCCGGTCGGATTTCAAATCCTCCATGGTCCAGACCAATGCCCAATCCTCATCCGCAGGCGCGCGGGCGGTCGCCAGCACATCCGATATCGGCCCCGATTGCAGGGTGAAGCTATGCGAATACATCGGCCCCAGATGAATGCGCCGCAGCCGTTTTGGGTGCAAATCACTGAAATCCTTGTCAAACCCCGTGGCAATGGTCAGCAGCTTCAGCCCGCCCAACGATTGTGCCATCAGATGCGCCTGCACCTCTGGCCAGCGGCGGTTGCTTTTTGGCAATGGGTCAGCACCAGTATCTTCCACGTCCATCAGGTAGACCACCGGCAGGTTGATCTGGCTGTCATACACCGCCCAATGCAGCAAAAACCGCCGCCGCCCACTGTCTTCCGATACCCACTGCGCCTGCGGGTCATTCCTCGCCCAGAACAGCCCGCCCCCCACCAGCGCCTGATAATAAAGCCGCTGTGACAGCGAAAATTGCAGCTTCACCGGCATCGCAAGATCCCCCACGATGGCGCGCACCATCCGGTCCTTCAACTCCGCCTCTGACGCCATGCCCGCCAGATGCTTGTCGGCCTGCTGCGCGTCATTGGCCATCACCATCAATTCTTGTGCGATGGGAAAGCCGCTCTCATGCCGGTCAAACGTCGGATGCCCCGCCAGCGTGCCCAGCGCCTGCCCCGTCATCAGATACTTGTAAGACAGCGCCCGAAACGTCGCCGCCACCTGCGCCACATAACCGCCAAGCACCCGCGCTTCAGCCCGGTCAAACCGCCCTTCGCCCTCAAACTCCGCCGCCACCTTCGGCAAATATCCGGTGATCACATCGAACATGGTAAAATACTGCCGCACAATGGCCGTATCCAGAAGTTCTGCGTGGTCGGATGTCAGCACCGCCTTGGCATCTGGTCGACCATCGGTGTCTGGCACTTATTCCTGCCCATACTGGTTCTTGTCATGCTTCTCCACAATCGCCGCAAACCGCCGCGCGAACCGCTCATCCGCCTTGGCCTTTTGCTCCAGTATCTTCCTCGCAAACACCATATGCCCTTCGTGGCTTTCCAGCATGTCGGCCATCTTGTCATTGGTGGCCGCCCCAATCGCCGCCATCGCCGCTTGCGCCTCCTGGTCGGTTTTCACGCCAATCTCATTGATCCTATGCGCCACATCCTGCTGCTGTGCCGTTTTCAACGAACTCGTCAAAGCGTCATACAAAACCACCCGCTGCTTGGTGTCGATCTGCAATTTGTTGATCAGCACCATCTGCGTCGCCGCCTGATTTTGCAGACTATCCATCCAGGTCTTGCCCTTCTCGATATACCGCTCCAGCGTCTGGGATTTCGCCAGCTTCACCTGTTCGTCCTGCACCAGCGCATTATACCGCGTATTCACCGCCGCCAGTTCGGATTCCAGCTTGGTCCGCGCCGCCGCATCCTGTTCAACCGAAATCTTGCCTTCCAACTCGATGATCTTCGGGTCCATGCCCAAAATTTCCGTGCGCACCGACTCCAGCCCGCCCACAGTCGCCTCACGCTCGCTCAACGTGCTGGTCAAATTGCTTTCAACCCGGCCCTTTTGTTCATTCAGCAAATCCAGCTGCCCCTGCAACAGCCGCACGATCACATCGGATTTCGCGATCAGATCCTGCAACTTGTCGTCAATAGACGCCCCGCGCAGCCGCTCCTGCCGCATCGATTCCGACTTCGCATCCGAAAAGATGCCGATGAAGCTTTCCATGCCGGTCTTTGAGCGCATTTCGTCGAAATCGCGTGAAAACCCCGCCGTCACATCATCCAACCCCATGATCAGCTCGGCGATATTGGCGTTCATCAGATCGGTATGCTTGTGCACATCGGCAAGCGTGGCGTTTTCCACATCAATCGACGCTTCCTGCACCGCTTCAATCCGCCCGGTCACAGCCGAAATTTTGGCCTGCGCCTCAGCAACTTGCGCCTGCGTTTCTTTAATCTGCGTCTCGAAATCGGCCATGCTGCACTCCGCTGAAATGGATTACCAGGATTTGGGGAAGTATTGGCGAATTACATCCCCCCCGTCACCAAAAAACCGACGGTTGGCAAAGCCCCGACAAAACCAGACTTTCATCTTTGCCCAAATATCCCGGGGGAAGCCCGGCACGGGCGGGGGCAGCGCCCCCTAAAATCCTTGCTTTAAGGATTTTCCGTCCCAGTCACACCGCGATATTGTCAATCAACCGCACCCCACCCAACCAAGCGGCTGCCAACATGCGTCTTGGCCGCGACGGATCGTCAGATGGCAACAGTGTCGCCGCATCACGCAATTCGATATATTCCACCCGCTCAAATCCCACCGCGCGCATCGCTTCGGCCGCCTCCCGTATGGCCATCCGGTCAGAACCGCCCGCGCGAATATCCGCCGCGGCCGCCGTGATAGCCGCAAACAGCACCGGCGCCTTGGCGCGTGTGCCCGCGTCCAGCCGCGCGTTGCGCGACGACATCGCAAGCCCGTCCGCATCACGGATCGTCTCGCAGCCCACAATTACCACCGGCATGTTCAGATCAAGCACCAGTTTTTGCACAACTTGCAGCTGCTGCCAGTCTTTTTGGCCAAAATAACCCCGGTCGGCCATTGTCATCCCAAACAGCTTGGCCACCACTGTCGCCACGCCGTCAAAATGCCCGGGCCGCATCTTGCCTTCCAACGGTTCAGAGACGCCTGCCACAGAAACGACCGACGAAAATCCTTGCGGATAAACTTCGTCCACCGACGGCGCAAAGATCGCGTCGACGCCCACGGTCGCCAACAGCGCGGCGTCAGCAGTTTCCGTGCGCGGGTACTGCTTCAAATCGGCGGGATTGTTAAACTGCATAGGGTTGACGAAAATCGTCACAATCGCGCGTTCGCAATCGCGTTTCGCCGCCCGCGCAAGGCTGAGATGCCCGTCATGCAGCGCGCCCATGGTTGGCACGACGCCAACCAATTCGCCCGCCGCATGCCAGCCCCGCACAAGGGCGCGCACATCAGTCACGTTACGCAGGATCAAGGTCAAGGCTTCACACCCGTCGCAACATCGGAAAAACTATGCTCTGGCCCCGGAAAGTTGCGCGCGCGCACGTCGCTGGCATAGTCGGCAATCGCCGCGTCCGCCGCAGCGCCCAATTCGCCAAACCGCTTGACGAACTTTGGACGAAACTCGGTGAACAGCCCCAGCATATCATCCACCACCAAGATCTGCCCGTCACAGCGCACGCCCGCGCCAATGCCAATCGTCGGAATGGCAATCCCTTGGGTTATCCGCGCAGCCAGCCCATCCGGCACCTTTTCCAGCACCACCGAAAACGCACCAGCCGCCGCCACAGCCTCGGCGTCAAGCGTTACGCGCACAGCGTCCGCGTCGCGGCCCTGCACCTTGTATCCGCCCAGCGTGTTCACCGATTGCGGCGTCAGCCCCACATGCGCCATCACCGGCACACCGCGGGCTGTCAGAAACGCAATCGTCTCCGCCATATGCTGCCCACCCTCCAGCTTCACCGCCGCCGCCCCGGTTTCCGCCATCAGGCGGCTTGCGTTGCGAAACGCCTGCGCCGGGCTTTCCTCATAACTGCCAAACGGCATGTCGATCACCACCATCGACTTTGCCGCCCCGCGCATCACAGCCCTGCCATGCAAGATCATCATCTCCATTGTCACCGACAGCGTCGATGGCATCCCGTGCAACACCATTCCCACGGAATCGCCCACCAGCATGATGTCGCAATGCGCATCCACCAACCGCGCAACCGGCGTGGTATAGGCGGTCAGGCACACCAACGGCACGCCGCCTTTGCGGGCCAGAATATCGGCGGGCATGGTCTGGCGAAGGGGGGCAGAGGCGCTCATACTACGTCCTGACATTTGCAACGGGGGCCACAAGACCCCTGATATACCGCCCGCCTTCCTGCCGCACCAGCGCAAGTTTCCCGCAAACGCATGGCAGACAACACGGCCTTGACGACACATGCCAAAGTCGGCGCCATGGCGTGGCCCATATCAAGGATTTCCCATGTTGCACCTCATCCCCGTTGCCCGCGCCACCACCCCGGCTGAAACCTCGCGCCCGAACTCTGCCAAAATCATCGCAGGCGACCCCGTCCATACCACTTGGAACGTCGAAGAGCGTGGCAATATTTTCGCGGGGATATGGCATTCCACGCCCGGCAAATGGCGGGTGTCTTACGCCGAATGGGAATATTTCCGGCTGCTTGAAGGCGTATCTGTCATCACCGATGCGGATGGCCACGCCACCACCCTGTGCGCGGGCGATGCTTTCATCATACGCCCCGGGTTTGTCGGCACATGGGAAGTGCTTGCAGCCACAGTAAAGGATTACGTAATCGTAAGTTGATTGCAGGTTAAAACTGTCGGACCATCGCCAGGCGACGTGACATATGAAAAGGGAACGTTATGAACAAGACTGCGTTGGCATTGGCCGTTTGCATGGGGTCTTCACTGCCAGCGGTGGCACAAAACGTGGTCGCCTCGGACCCTGCGTCGATGACCGAAATCCTGCTAAGTTTTGGCTACCGCGCCGAACTTGGCAAAGACGACGGCGGCGATCCTAAAATTTCCTCTGCCAGCGGCGGGGCCAATTTCTCGATCTTTTTTTACGGCTGCACCGATGGCAAAGGGTGTGATTCTGTCAGCTTCAGCGCCGCCTTCGATCTTGATCCCGGCTCTGATGTCGCCCTGATGAACGATTGGAACGTCCAGAAACGCTACACCAAGGCCTATCTCGATGACGAACAAGACCCGGTGCTGGACATGGACCTGTTCCTTGGCAACGGTGGCGTTTCGATCGACAATTTTCGCTACTGGGTCGATACGTGGGAGCGCGCTACCGGCGATTTCAAGACGCATATCGATTTTTGACAGCAAAAATCAGCCGCCGCATGCAGCCAACAGCGGTTGCTGTTCAGCCTTCCACCAATGCCGACGCCCCGGCCTTTGCCCGCTTTGCCAGTACCCTTGCGCGCGCCGCTTCTGCCTCTGGGGTATCTGGCACCGCATTGCCATTTGCATCGTCAATAAACGGCCCCTCGATGGCCAGGCTTTCGTCGAAGGATCGCACCCGCACTGCCGATCCCGTTGGCACGCGGTTGTAAAGATCTATCGCATCCTGGTTGAACAACCGGATGCACCCGGCTGAACTTGCCCGGCCAATGGAATGATCGTCGATCGTGCCATGGATGCGGAAATAGCTGTCCCGCCCGCCACGGTACAAATACAGTGCCCGCGCGCCCAGCGGGTTTTCAAGCCCACCAGCCACCCCGCCCGCATATTCAAGATAAAGCTCCGGCGCTGTGCGGATCATGTTGCGCGTCGGCTGCCAGCTTGGCCATTCCGCTTTGCGCCCAATCACGCCACCGCCGCTGAACGCCAAACCTTCGCGCCCCACGCCGATGGCATAGCGCATGGCACGCCCGCCCTCTTGCACCAGATACAGCCGGCGCGCAAAGGTATCGACCACAATCGTGCCCGGTGCCTCTGGTCCCGCATAATCCACTTCTGTGCGCGCATGGCCATCTTTGAGCAAGTTGGCATTTACCGCCTTGATGAAAAACTCGCCGTCCTGCACATCGCCGTATTCCGATGGCGGCGCGATCACTGCTGTCGTGGGCGCACCACAGGCCGCCAGCAATAAAACCGCGCAAACAGGAATGAACCGGGTAATGTTTTGCAGCACACGCGCTCTCGATATATGAAGATTCTGTGTCACAAGGATGCGCCACGCCACCCTTGCCTCGTCAAGCCCTGTTGATGAAAAGCGCAAAGAAAACCTGCCACTCGTGGTGCCAAAACAGCGAAATCAGCGCCTTGCCCTGCCATGCGTCACTGGCGTTAGGCCACGACGTTGAACGCTGGCCCATACGGATAGCCGGTGATGTTTTCTGGCCCCTCTTGCGTCACCACGAAAATATCATGCTCGCGGTAGCCCCCCGCCCCCGGCGCACCGTCCGGTATTGTCAACATCGGCTCCATGGATATCACCATGCCGGGTTCCAGCACCGTGTCGATATCCTCGCGCAACTCTAATCCCGCCTCACGACCGTAGTAATGCGACAATATCCCAAACGAATGGCCATAGCCAAAGGTCCGGTATTGCAGCATCTGCCGTTCCGCCAGAAACGCGTTGATCAACCCGGTTATCTCTGCGCAACTGCGCCCCGGTGTCAGCAAGGTCATGCCATATTCATGCGCCGCGACATTCGCCTGCCATACATGCAAACTGGCGCTGTCGACCTCGCCCACAAACATTGTCCGTTCAAGGGCAGTGTAATAACCCGAGATCATCGGAAAGCAGTTCAGGCTTAGAATATCACCCTGCACCAGCTTGCGCGATGTCACAGGATTATGCGCCCCATCCGTGTTGATGCCCGATTGAAACCAAACCCAGGTATCGCGGTATTCCGCATCCGGGAACCGTTTGGCAATTTCCACCTCCATTGCATCGCGGCCCGCCATGGCTATGTCAATTTCGCGCGCGCCAACCCGCACAGCATCGCGTATCGCATAGCCACCCACATCCGCCACCTGTGCCCCCTGTTTGATCAACGCAATTTCTGCCGCCGACTTTGTCATCCGCTGCGCCATTGTCGCGGGCGAAATATCCATGCCGCGCTTGGGCTGCACAAATGTGTTGAATTTTTCGGCCCGCTCCATCGTCAGATGATCGGCCTCTACCCCCACCGCTTTGCCCAGGCCCGTCACTGACGCCACCGCGCGCCAGAAATTATCCCGCGCCCAGTCGGTATAGGTGATATTATCCCCGTGACTGCGCCGCCACGGCTGCCCCGCATCAATGCCCGCAGAAATGGTCACGCAGTCGTCATGCGTGACCACGCAAGCGTAGGGCCGCCCGAAACTGCAATACAGGAACCCCGAATAATAAGCCACGTTGTGCATAGACGTCAGCACGACCGCATCCAGCCCGTGCATCTCCATAATATCGCGCAGGCCCGCCACGCGATCTTCATATTCATCCACCGCAAACGGCAGAACCGCTTTGCTGCCATTGTGAAAACGGTAGTGTTCCGGGCGATCCCCTGATTGATTTGGCGTCATGTCAGACCTCATGGATTGGGGCCTGCAACATGCCGGACCCCGAAAGATCCCGGCGTGCAGGACAATAGCAGGGTGGTCCTGCAAGCAACGAAGGCGCGGCTCAACACACGGCCCCCTGCGGCGACGCCATCGCCACGGCTTGCCCGAACAATGCCGTGAAGGGCCCGATTTGGCAAGCAGCATCCCCGCAGACAAAGCCTTCATTGCGCAGCGAACCGTGTCTGGAGCGCACCGCCTTTTTGCCCCGGCGAAATCCCGCCGCCTCAACTTGAATGACCCGGCCCGCCCCCCCATCTACAAAGCAGCTAAATTAAAGGAGAGATGATGCGCTGCCCCGTAGATAATGAAACCCTCGTCATGGCCGATCGTGGCGGTGTTGAAATCGACTATTGTCCCAAATGCCGTGGTGTCTGGCTGGACCGGGGCGAGTTGGACAAAATCATCGAACGCTCCGCCGGGGCCCCCGAGGCCGCACCCGCCCCTCGACCAACGTCGCAACCCCTTTACCAACCCGAACCGCCCCGCAGCCCGCAAGGCTACGGCGATCAGGACCGCCCCCGCCGCCGTGATGACGACGACGATGACTATCGTGGCGGTCACAAGAAAAAACGCCGCGAAGGCTTTTTGGGCGAGTTGTTCGATTTTTAAACGCGGGCTGTCGCAATGCGGCGCGGCCAACAGGCAGTGGGCGCCTTATTGCGCTCCACTGCCGATTAATGCCACCCACACCAATGTGCGCAATCCCCCTCCTCCCCCCCGGTGGGCTACTAGGGGATGCACACATCGTCAGGTTTGGTTTTCCCGGTGCGCTTGACGGGTTTTGTGTTGCATGATTCGGTTGCCCTACCTTGAATGGAGGGCGGCTGGTGATGACTTCGGAAAGCTGGGGGCTGGGCGATTTCGGAGACGAGCGCCTGGCAA
>JAYSPY010000059.1:0-13799 GCA_043721855.1 Pseudorhodobacter sp. | reverse complement strand
ACGATCTTGTCGGCCAGCGTCATCGCCTCGACCTGATCATGGGTCACATAGATCATGGTAGCACCAATTTCCCGGTGCAGACGCGCGATCTCTACCCGCATTTCCACACGCAATTCGGCATCCAAATTTGACAAAGGCTCGTCGAACAAAAATACCTCCGGCCCGCGCACGATGGCCCTGCCGATTGCCACACGTTGCCTTTGCCCCCCGGACAAGGCTTTGGGCTTGCGTGTCAGATAGTCATCCAGCTTCAAGATGCGGCTGGCCTCTTTCACTTTGCGGGCAACTTCGGCCTTGGGATGTCCGGTCATCTTCAACCCAAATCCCATGTTTTCGGCCACCGTCATATGGGGATAAAGCGCGTAGGTCTGAAAGACCATCGCCACGCCGCGTTCTGCCGGGTCTGCCTTTGTCACATCGCGCGCGCCAATATGAATGGCCCCGGCTGATGTTTCCTCCAGCCCCGCCACCATGCGCAGCAGGGTTGATTTGCCACAACCTGACGGGCCGACGAACACACAAAACTCGCCATCCTCGATCTTCAGGTCGATGCCGTGAATAACCTTTATATCGCCAAACTGCTTGGCCACTTTTTGCAAAACTACGCCTGCCATCTTGTCCTCCCTCTGAATTCGCTAGTGATCTTCCGGAAAGCGCCAACTTTCCGCTTCCGCAGCAATCGCTCTGGCCGTTTGCGCAATGCGCGGAGCAAGCAACGCCAACGCATCCAGACTGGACCGCGATGTTGTTGATGTAACAGATAGCGCCCCCATTACCCGCCCGGTTTGGGTCAGGATCGGCAAGGCGATGCAAATAATACCCGGCTCGTGCTCTTCATTATCGAAGGCATAGCCGCGTTTCCGAATCACCTGCAGGTCTGCCAGCAGGGCGATGCTGGTGCACAGGGTATTGTTTGTGAACCGGTGAAACGCTTGCCGTGAAATCGCACGGTCCTGCACATCAGCGGGCAAAAACGCCAACATCGCCTTGCCAACCCCGGTGCAATAAGCAGGCCCTATTTTGCCGGCCTGACTGAACATTTCGACCGCCCGCGTGGCATGACGTTTGTCCACATACAGCACCTGCGCCTGGTCCATTTGCGCCAGGTGAATGGTTTCGCCGACTTCCCCCGAAAGCGTATCAATCCAAGGCCTTGCAATGGGGGCAAGTGAACTTTGCGCCCAAGCGGCATGGGCAAGCCGCACCAATCTTACCCCCAGGGAATAGACCTGCCGGTCCACGTCATAGGTCAGCATTCCCTGATTGGTCAGGGTTTGCAAAAACCGATACATCGTCGCTTTGGGGTAGCTGCTGGACACCAGCAATTCGGTAAACCGCACCGGCCGCCCGGCCATGGCAACCATGTCCAGCACGTCCAGTGCTTTGCCGACTGTGCCGTCACCCGGCCCCGCATCGTCTGGCCTCTCGTCACCCATTGCAGATCAACCCTCGCTCCCTGTTGACAGCTTAGACGATACGCATCATAGTTTTCAATATTCAAGACTAAGTTTCAAATAGTGGAACCTAAGGGAGGAAACCATGGTCCAATATAAGAAGGGCGCAGTTGCGCTTCTGGCAGGCTTGCTGATGTCCGGCAGTGCCTTCGCCGAAACACGCGAATTGAAGTATTTCGCAGATTTTGATGCAACCCCGCTTGCCGCAATGGAAGCGCTGATTGTCGATTTCGAGGCGGCAAATCCAGATATCGACGTGGTTCTGCAAAACTTCGATCACGAAGGTTACAAGACCGCCATCCGCAACTTCCTGACCACAGATTCGCCCGATCTGGCGAATTGGTATGCCGGTAACCGCATGGCCCCCTTTGTTAACGCTGGCCAATTCCAGGATGTGTCTGATGTCTGGGAAGACAATGGTCTTGGCGATAGCCTGGCATCCGCCAAAGCCTCGATGACCATAGACGGCAAGCAATGGGGCGTGCCTTACACCTACTATCAGTGGGGCATCTATTTCAACAAGGACGTGTACAAGGCGGCTGGCGTCGAAGTGCCAACCACATGGGCAGGTTTTGTTGATAACTGCGTCAAATTCCAGGCTGCCGGGATTGACTGCCTGACCACCGGCACCTCGGCTCTTTGGCCCGCAGCAGGTATCTTCGACTACATCAACATGCGCACCAACGGCTATGAATTCCACATGGAATTGACTGCCGGCAAAATCGCTTGGACCGATGACCGTGTGAAAGCCACCTTTGCAGAATGGGCAAAGGTCCAGCCATATATCACTGCCAACCACGCAGCGATTGATTGGCAGGATGCGGCAGCCCTGCTGGTTCAAGGCAAAGCGGCGAACTATGTCATGGGGAATTTTGCGGTTGCCACCTTCAAAGAAGGCGGCATGACCAACGATAACCTCGGCTTCATGGTGTTCCCGGAAATCACCCCCGGAATCCCGCGCGCTGAAGAAGCACCGACAGACACGATCCACATTACAGCGGGTGCCAAAAACGTGCCCGATGCCAAGACGTTCCTTGCCTACGTGGCAAGTGCCGAAGCGCAGACCAAGTTGAACGCTGCTCTGGGTCAGTTGCCGACGAACAAGAACGCGACCGTCGGTGACGACCCGTTCATCAAGGCTGGCTTCGAATCGCTGTCCTCGGCTTATGCCCTTGCACAGTTCTTCGACCGTGACGCGCCAGCCGAAATGGCAAAGGCCGGTATGGAAGGCTTCCAGGAGTTCATGGTCAAGCCAGAGCGCCTGCCAGAAATCCTGGACCGTCTCGAAAAAGTGCGCGGCACAGCGTATAAGTAAACACAAGTCAGAGCGCGCTTTCAAAAGCGCGCTCAAACCTGACGCTCCGCAGTTCCGGCTTCGGGGCGTTTTTTCTGAAAAGCACACTTTACCCGGGGGGGTTCGATGTCCGCCTATTGGAAAGCCAACCAACGCCGCCTTGCCCCCTGGCTGTTTCTTGCCCCCGGCATGGCGATGTTTCTGGTCTATGTGATCATCCCGATCTTTCAATCCATGTGGCTGTCGTTCTACGACTGGGATGGCTTGGGTGCCAAAACCTGGATCGGCATCGCCAATTACATCGAATTGTTCGATGATGAAGCCTTCACCACATCGCTGAAAAACAACGTGCTTTGGCTTGTTCTATTCATGCTCGCTGTGCCCATCGGCCTGTTCATGGCGATATTCCTGAACCAAACCGTGCGCGGCATCCGCATCTACAAATCGCTGTTCTTCTTTCCCTTCGTGATTTCTCAGGTCGTCGTCGGCCTGATTTTCGCATGGTTCTACGCCCCGAATTTCGGCCTTCTGTATCAGGTAATCGAGTTTTTCACCGGCAAAGGCATCGCTGTTCTTGCTGATGAAGATTACGTCAACTATGGCATCATCGCCGCCGGCCTGTGGCCGCAAATCGCCTATGTGATGATCCTGTATCTGACCGGCCTGAACAACGTGTCCCCGGATCAGGTTGAGGCTGCGCGCCTTGACGGTGCCAAGGGCTGGAAGATGCTGTGGTATGTCATCATCCCGCAACTGCGCCCCGCCACCTTCATCGCCGTCGTGGTCACGGTCATCGGCGCGCTGCGATCATTCGATCTTGTGTCGATCATGACCACGGGTGGCCCCTACGGCTCATCCCGCGTGCTATCCTACTACATGTACGAACAAGCACTGTCCGAATACGGCTACCGTATGGGTTACGGCGCTGCCATCGCCGTGGTGCTGTTTGCCATCATGATGATTTTCATCTCGGGCTTCATCTGGAAGATGTGGCGCGACGAAACTGACCGTTGAAGGAGGCGCGATAAACCAATGTTTCCCCGTCCTATTGAACAAACCTCCCGCGCCACGCAGATTATGTACAAGATCGCACTGCCCATAGCGCTGATCCTGTGGCTGTTCCCGCTGCTGGGTGTGGCGCTGACATCGCTGCGCCCCGCGTCAGACCTTGCCCAAGGCAACTACTTCGGCATGCCAAGCTACATCGCGTTTGAAAACTACGCGGACGTTTTCCGCAATTCCGCCATCGGGCAATATATCCTGAACTCGTTCAAGCTGACGATCCCGGTGGTCATCGGCGTGGTCGCCCTGTCCACCATGACCGGCTTTGCGCTGGGCATCTACAAATTCCGCTACAACATGCTGATTTTCTTCATTTTCGTCGCGGGCAATTTCGTGCCGTTCCAAATTCTGATGATCCCCGTGCGCGACATGACAGTCAACCTTGGCCTGATCAACACCACCACTGGGCTTGGCCTGTTTCACATCGCCTTCCAGACCGGGTTCTGCACCCTGTTCATGCGCAATTTCATCAAAGGCCTGCCGTTCGAATTGATCGAGGCCGCCCGCGTTGAAGGCGTGTCAGAGATCAAGATTTTCTGGTACATCGTCGTGCCCCTGATGCGCCCCGCCATTGCCGCGCTGTCGGTGCTGGTCTTCACCTTCATCTGGAACGAATATTTCTGGGCCACGGTTCTGACCACATCCGCCAGCATCCAACCCGTCACCGCTGGCCTCAACTCGCTGAACGGCCAATACGTCGCGCAATGGCAGCTTGTTTCCGCAGGCTCTATCATCGCCGCCATGCCCCCTGTTTTGATGTTTTTCCTGATGCAGAAACACTTCATCGCGGGCCTGACCATGGGGGCGGTGAAGTGACGACCTATCGGCTTGATGCGGGCGGCCAAACCCTGGCCCTCGCCGTCACCACTGGCTTGCCTGAGGTTATCTATTGGGGTGCCCGTCTACCCGAAGATGAAAACCTTGAAACCCTGGCCCTCGCCGCGCAACACGATCTGACGGGCGGCATGCTGGATGCGCTGCCCGCTTTGTCGCTGACCCCCGAAGCAGGCCGCGCCTTCCAAGGCCAGCCCGGCTTGGTGCTGTCAGACGCGAACGGCACCCCCCTGCTGCCCGCCTTTCATTTCGATCGCGCCGAGGCCACCCGCAACCATTTGCGCCTGATCAACAGCACGGATGGCCTGACCCTCATCCACGATATCCGTGCCAGTCAAAACGGCATCCTGACCCTGCAAACCGAACTCACCTCCACCACGCCGATCCGCCTTCACTGGCTTGCCGCGCCCGTCTTGCCCGCACCTCAGCTTGCCTCCGAGATGATCGACGTGTCCGGCAAATGGACCCGCGAATTTGCGCTTAACCATGTCGCATGGACCCCCGGCATCCGCCTGCGCGAAAGCCGCACTGGCCGCTCTGGCCATGAACACCCGCCCTACCTGATCCTGCCAGAAACGGGTTGCACCAACACGCAAGGCACCGCTTACGCGCTGCATTACGGCTGGTCCGGCGGTCACCGCATGGTTGCCGAAGAATTGCCCGATGGCCGCCGTCAAGTGCAATTCGGCCATGCCACGGGGGCTGAAACCGAACCCGGAACCCATTTCCAAACCGCACCGCTCTACGCCGCATTCTCAACCACCGGCCTGAACGGCATCGGCACCGCATTTCAGCGCCACATCCGCCAAGACATCGTGCAATGGCCGGAACCCGCCAAACCCCGCCCCGTGCATTACAACTGCTGGGAAGCCGTCTATTTCAACCACACGCTTGCAGGCCTGACCGCCCTTGCCGACCGCGCCGCTGCCTTGGGTGCCGAACGCTTCGTGTTGGATGACGCATGGTTCGGCCGCCGCGATGATGACACGACCAGCCTTGGCGATTGGACAGTCGACCCCGCCAAATGGCCCGACGGTCTGCACCCGCTCATCTCCCATGTCCACAACCTTGGCATGTCCTTCGGCCTGTGGTTCGAACCTGAAATGGTCAACCCCGACTCTGATTTGTTCCGCGCTCATCCCGACTGGATGCTTGGCCCCCAGGATCAAACCATGGGTCGCCACCAAATGGTGCTCGATCTCGCCCTGCCGCAGGTCAAAAACAACCTGTTCGCGCAAATCTCGGCCATTCTCACTGAATACCCGATCGACTACATCAAATGGGATCATAACCGTTTGCTCCCCGTGGTCGACGCCGCCCAAACCCGTGGCATCTACGCCCTGTTCGCCCGCCTGCGCGCTGCGCATCCCGATGTTGAAATCGAGTCCTGCGCCTCCGGCGGTGGCCGCATTGATGCAGGCATCTTGGCCTACACCCACCGCGTCTGGCTGTCTGACAGCAACGACGCGCTGGAACGGCTGCGTATACAACATGACGCAGCCCTTTTCCTGCCCGCCACCATCACAGGCTCGCATGTCGGCCCGCGCAAATCGCACACCTCTGGCCGCATTCTGCCGATGGCATTCCGTGCCCATATCGCCGCCCAACGTCATATGGGCTTCGAGATGGATCTGGCCGAGTTGACAGATGACGAAGCTGCAACGCTAAAGTCTGTCACTCAGTGGTGGAAAGACAACCGCCACTGGACAATGACCGCAGATATCCTGCGCCTCGACGCCGCCGACCCCGCCATCATGGCAGAACTGCAACTGGCCGCCGATGGCAGCCGCTTCATCGTCACCGCAGCCCAATCCGAAACGAGCACGCAAATCCTGCCCCGCCCCTTGCGCCTGACCGGGCTAGACCCCGCCGCTCAGTATAAAATCACTCTCAAAAACCCTGAAGTTGCCGCCAAACAAAGCCGTGGTCCCAACGCACTGAAAAAAGGCCCCCTCACCCTGTCTGGCCAATACCTGATGACCCACGGCATCACCCTTCCAGCCCAATGGCCCGCCACCATCTTCGTCGTCGAAGGCACCAAACTCTAAGGTTTCCTTTTCGCTAAAATACTCCCGCCGGAGGCTCTTGAGACTATGATAAACGACAAAAACAACAAGACCCGCCGCAACCGTGCCTGGTATGGCAAGCTGGATAAAGACGGCTTCATCCACCGCTCTTGGATGAAAAATCAGGGCTTCCCCGACCACGTCTTCGATGGCCGCCCCATTATTGGCATCTGCAACACCTGGTCGGAACTTTCCCCCTGCAATTCTGGCCTGCGCGATCTGGCCGAAGGCGTGAAGCGCGGCGTCTGGGAAGCGGGCGGTTTCCCGGTTGAATTCCCCGTCACCTCGCTGGGCGAGGCGCAGATGAAACCCACCGCCATGCTTTTCAGAAACCTGCTGGCGATGGATGTCGAAGAATGCATCCGCGCCTACGGCATCGACGGCGTTGTGCTGCTGGGCGGCTGCGATAAAACCACGCCGGGGCAATTGATGGGTGCGGCATCGGTGGATCTTCCCGCTATCGTCGTCTCTGCCGGCCCCATGCTCAACGGCAAATGGCAGGGTCGCGATATCGGCTCCGGCACCGATGTGTGGAAGTTTTCGGAAAGCGTCCGCGCCGGTGACATGACGCTGAAAGATTTCATGGCCGCCGAATCTGGTATGTCACGCTCCAAAGGGGTGTGCATGACCATGGGTACGGCATCCACAATGGCGTCATTGGTGGAGGCGATGGGCATGGCGCTGCCGACCAACGCTGCCCTTCCGGCGGTCGATGCCCGCCGCATGGCATTGGCCCATATGACCGGCATCCGCATTGTTGAAATGGTCGAAGAAGACCTGCGCCCATCGCATATTCTGACGCGCGCCGCGTTTGAAAATGCCATCCTCGCCAATGCCGCCGTCGGTGGTTCCACCAATGCCGTGATCCACCTTCTGGCCATCGCGGGCCGTGTCGGGGTTGATCTATGCCTCAAGGATTTCGAACTTGGCTCTGATATCCCCCTTCTCGTCAACTGCATGCCATCGGGCAAATACCTGATGGAAGATTTCGCCTATGCGGGTGGCATGCCAGTGGTTCTGAAAGAACTCGGGGGCCTTCTGCGCAAAGCTACCACGGTCATGGGCAAGGATATTTCAGACTACGCCAAAGGTGCCGAAAACTGGAACGAAGATGTTATCCGCCCCTTCAACAACCCGCTGAAACCCGCCGCAGGCATTCGCGTGCTGAAAGGCAACCTGGCACCTGATGGCGCCATCGTAAAACCCTCTGCCGCCACACCCGCGCTGCTGGAACACGAAGGGCCTGCGCATGTCTTTGAGTCCATCGAAGACATGAAAGCCAACATCGACCGCGATGATCTGCCAGTGACCGCCGACACCATCCTTGTGCTGAAAGGCTGCGGCCCCAAGGGCTATCCCGGTATGCCAGAGGTCGGTAATATGCCGATCCCGGCGGCACTGGTGAAACAGGGCGTGCGCGACATGATCCGCGTGTCAGATGCCCGCATGTCTGGCACCGCCTATGGCACCGTGATCTTGCATGTGTCACCCGAATCGCAAGCAGGCGGCACGCTGGCCCTGGTGCAAACCGGCGACCGTATCCGTGTGTCTGCCCGCGACGGTGTCTTGCAATTGCTGGTATCGGACGCAGAACTTGGCCTGCGCCGCGCCGCATGGGCACCGGACCCCGCGCATTACACCCGTGGCTATGCCAAGATTTATGTCGATCATGTGCAACAGGCACATCTTGGCGCAGATCTTGATTTCCTTGTTGGCAAAGACACCCGCCTTGTTACAAGGGAAAGCCATTGAACCCCGATACAGCCCGAATTTTGCGCAAAATTCGTTCTGGAAATTGCGCAATTTCCGCCTTACCAAACGGACCCAGCCCATGACTGAACAACCCACCTACCCTGACCTGAAAAGCCAGTCCGTGTTCATCACCGGTGGCGGTTCCGGCATCGGTGCCGCCCTGACCGAAGGCTTTCTGCGCCAAGGATGCCAAGTTGCCTTTTGCCAACGATCTGACGCCACAGAATTCTGCGATATGATGGCAAAAGCGACCGGCAATCGCCCGTTGTTCCTGCCCTGTGACATCACCGATATGGCAGCGCTTAAATCGACCATCGAAAAGGCTGCCACTGCCCATGGCCCTATCACGGTGCTGGTCAACAACGCCGCCAACGACCAACGCCATGAAACCCTGAAAACCGATGAAGCATTCTGGGATTGGTCCATCGCCATCAACCTGAAGGCCTATTTCTTTGCAGCCCAAGCCGTTATTCCGGGCATGCAGGCGGCGGGTGGTGGCTCGATCATCAACTTCACCTCGATCAGTTATATGTTTGGTGCCGCTGGCTATCCGGTCTACACCACCGCCAATTCTGGCATCAACGGCATGACCCGCACGCTTGCCCGCGAATTCGGCCCAGACCGAATTCGTGTCAATGCCGTAGCCCCCGGCTGGGTTCTGACCCAAAAACAAAAGGATCTTTGGGTAACTCCGGAAGCTCTCGCCGCCCATGTCGCGCGTCAATGCCTGACCGATACTTTGGAACCCGAAGATATCGTCGGCGGCGTGCTGTTTCTTGCCTCCCGCGCGTCAAAAATGATGACGGGGCAGGCCATGGTCATAGATGGCGGCGTGGTGGTAACCGGATGACGGATCAGATCAAACCAGATTGGATCGCAGTTGATTGGGGCACCACCAATCTGCGCGCCTTTGCTATGAAAAAAGGCGCGGCGATTGCCGAAGCCGTGTCAGATGATGGCATGGGCAAGCTGGCGCGTGACGCGTTTGAACCCGCGCTGATCAAGTTGATTACACCTTGGCTTGCCCCCCACGCC
The DNA here is from genome assembly GCA_043721855.1 of Pseudorhodobacter sp. Taxonomy (GTDB): domain Bacteria; phylum Pseudomonadota; class Alphaproteobacteria; order Rhodobacterales; family Rhodobacteraceae; genus JACMNW01. The sequence goes on along the minus strand of JAYSPY010000059.1, from coordinate 4,302 downwards.
CAAACCCCGGTTATCGCTTGCGGCATGGTCGGCTCCCGGCAAGGCTGGTTCGAGGCACCTTATCGCACGGTCCCCTGCTTGGCACTTGATCCCAGCGCCCTTGTCACTGTACCCACTACTGATCCCCGCATCACAATGCGTATCGTCCCCGGCTTGCGCCAGAACAAACCCGCCGATGTGATGCGCGGCGAAGAAACCCAGATCGCGGGCGCATTGGCCCTGACGCCCGGCTTTGACGGCGTGTTCTGTCTGCCCGGCACCCACAGCAAATGGGTCCACGTGTCAGCGGGCGAGGTGGTCAGCTTCCAAACTTTCATGACGGGCGAGATGTTTGCCCTTCTGTCCAACCAATCCGTGCTGCGTCACGGCATGGCAGGTGGCGGCTGGGATGATGCGTCATTCGACCAAGGCCTGTCCGACGCACTTTCCCGCCCCGAAAAAATCGGTGCATTCCTGTTTTCGTTGCGCGCCGAGGGCCTGCTTGCGGGCCTCGCAGCACCTCAAGCCCGCGCGCGGCTGTCCGGCCTGCTGATCGGCGTTGAGCTTGCCGCCGCCAAACCCTATTGGCTGGGCCAACCCATCGCCATCATCGGGGCCGATGCCCTGTCAGACACCTATGCACGGGCATTGACAGCCCAAGGCACCACCCCCAGCATCATCCCTGCCGCAAATACTGTGCTTGGGGGCCTGAGCCTCGCCCATAAGACCATGATGGAAACTGCGCCATGAAGCCCCCTGTGACCCACCTGCCCCTGATCGCCATCCTGCGCGGCATCACCCCGGATGAGGCTGAGGCAGTTACCGAGGCGCTGATCACAGCCGGCATCACCCGCATCGAGGTGCCGCTGAATTCGCCGCATCCGCTGACCTCGATCCGCGCGATGGTGCGCGGGTTCGGCGCGCAGGCCCAGATCGGCGCGGGCACTGTTCTGACCGTCCGCGATGTGCACGAGGTGCGCGATGCGGGCGGCACCCTGATCGTGTCGCCCAACTGCGACGCCGAAGTGATCGCCGCCACCAAAGCCGCCGGCCTTGCAAGCTGGCCCGGCGTGATGACACCCACCGAATGCTTTGCGGCGTTGAAAGCCGGGGCAGACGGGCTGAAAATCTTTCCAGCCAGCCTGATCGGCCCCGCAGGCATCAAAGCCATCCGCGCCGTTCTGCCGCGCATGACCCAAGTTTACGCCGTAGGTGGTGCCGGCCCGGACAATTTTGCCGAATGGATCGCCGCCGGGGTCGATGGCTTTGGCCTTGGCACGGCGCTTTACACACCCGGATTGACCGTTTCCGAAATTGCCGCCCGCGCCGTCGCAATCGTCGCGGCTTATGAGGCCGCAACCGCATGACCGCCGTGTTTGACAGCCGCGCTTGCGCGCTTGGCGAAGGCCCGTTCTGGCACCCCGACCGCGCGCAACTGTTCTGGTTCGACATCATCGGCAAACGCCTGCTGACGCAAACCATCGACGGCCCGCAGGAATGGCACTTCCCCGAACTCGTATCCGCCGCCGGCGTGATAGACCGCGATACGCTGTTGATCGCGTCGGAATCCGCCCTGTTCCGCTTTAATCTGGAAACTGGAACCAAACGCGAGATTGTGGCGCTGGAGGCGGGCAACCCCAACACCCGTTCCAACGATGGCCGCGCCGATCCGTTCGGTGGCTTCTGGATCGGCACCATGGGCAAACAGGCCGAACCCGGCGCAGGGGCGATCTACCGCTACTACCGGGGCGAGTTGCGCCGCCTTTACGCCGGTATAAGCATCCCCAATTCCATTTGCTTCCCCGCCCACGGCCGCTTTGGCCATTTCGCAGACAGCGCCACCCGAAAGGTCATGCGCGTGGCCCTTGATGCCGATGGTTGGCCCAAGGGTGTGCCAGACGTGTTCCTTGATCTGTCTGCCGATACGCCTGAGCCCGACGGTGCGGTGATAGACGCTGCAGGCACGCTGTGGCTTGCCGAATGGGGCGGTGCGCGCGTGCGGGCCTTTGCCCCGGATGGCACTTTGCAACAGACCATTCAGTTTGATGCGCCGCATACGTCCTGCCCTGCTTTTGGTGGCGAAAACCTGTCCACACTGTTCTGCACCACCGCCCTGCAAGGCATGGACAGCACCGCCCGAAGTGCCCACCCCCATGCGGGCATGACTTTTTCCACCCAAACCACCGCCCACGGCCAACCTGAAAACAAAGTGATCCTATGACCCTGAAACGCACCCTTGGCGTCTGCTACTACCCCGAGCATTGGCCGGAAACCCAATGGGCGGAAGACGCCGCCCGCATGGCAGCCCTTGGCCTGACATGGGTGCGCATCGGCGAATTCGCTTGGGCCCGTATGGAACCACAACCGGGCCACATGGACTGGGGCTGGCTTGACCGCGCCATTGAAACACTGGGGCAAGCGGGCCTCAAGGTGGTTCTGGGAACCCCCACCGCCACCCCGCCGCGCTGGATGCTGAAAAAGCACCCCGATATGCTGCCAGTGGCCGCTGATGGCAGCACCCGCGGCTTCGGCTCGCGCCGCCATTACTGTTTCAGCCACGAAGGCTATCGGCGCGAATCCGCCAGCATCACCACCCTGATGGCCGAACGCTACGGCAAGAACCCGTATGTGGCCGCATGGCAGACCGATAACGAATATGCCTGCCACGATACCACCCTTAGCTATTCGCCCGCAGCCCTGCACGCGTTTCGCAACTGGCTGGCGCAGAAATACCAATCGCCCGATGCCCTGAACCGCGCTTGGGGCAACGTGTTCTGGTCGATGGATTACGACAGTTTTGATGATATCGGCCTGCCGAACCTGACCGTGACCGAGGCAAACCCCAGCCACGTCATGGATTTCCGGCGCTTTTCATCAGATCAGGTGATCAGCTACAACCGCATCCAGACCGACATCATCCGCAAACATACCTCCGCCCCCATCGCGCATAACTATATGGGCCGCATCACCGATTTCGATCATTTCGGCACCGGTGCCGATCTTGATATCGCGTCGTGGGACAGCTACCCGCTTGGCTTCCTGTCCGACCGGCTGGAAGCCACGCCAGATCACAAACGCCGCTTCGCACGCCAGGGCGACCCCGATCTGCAAGCCTTCCACCACGATCTGTACCGCGCGGTTGGCAAAGGCCGCTGGTGGATCATGGAACAACAACCCGGCCCGGTGAACTGGGCGCCCTACAACCCCGATCCCTTGCCCGGCATGGCAAGGCTCTGGGCGTGGGAGGCGTTCGCCCATGGCGCAGAAACCGTCTGCTACTTCCGCTGGCGGCAAGCCCCGTTTGCCCAAGAACAAATGCACGCAGGCCTGCTGCGGTCAGACAGCATCGCCGCCCCCGCGCATGACGAAGCCGCCCAGGTCGCGCGCGAACTGGCGCAAATGCCCGACGTTGGCACCGCTGCCGCGCCCGTCGCCTTGGTGTTCGACTATGCCTCCGCCTGGGCATGGCAAACCCAACCCCAGGGCCGCGATTTCGATTACTTCCGGCTGGCCCTTGCCTTCTACAAAGGCCTGCGCCGGCTTGGCCTCAACGTCGATATCATCGCCCCCAACACTGCCGACCTTGGCCAATATAAACTGGTCCTTGCCCCCGGCGTAGCGACCCTTTCCGCGCAACTTTTGGATGCGCTGAACGCCTACAAAGGCCACGCCCTTATCGGCCCTCGCACCAACGCCAAAACCGAAAACTTCGCCACCCCGGTGCCACTTGCCCCCAACCTGCCGGGGCTGGACGCCCGCATCATGCGCGTCGAAAGCCTGCCGCCAGACCTGCCGGTTCCCTTGATCGAAGGCGGCAATTTCCTGCATTGGCGCGAAAAGCTGGAAGGCAGCGCGACGGTGATCGAATCCACCGAAGACGGCTTTCCCGCGATCATGGCAAAGGGCGCGATCCACTATCTCGCAGGCTGGCCCGATGACGACGCGCTGGACCGCATCCTATTGGCCGCATGCGAGTCCGTTGGGCTGGAAACCGATATCCTGCCGGATGGCCTGCGGCGCCGCGATACAGACACGCACCGCTTCTGGTTCAACTACAACCCGGTTGACATGGAATGGGGCGGCACGGTCATTCCCGCCGCCGGAGTGCGTTGGGAACCGATCTGATAGAACAGACCCCCCTCCCCCCACTGTGGGGGAGGGCCGGGGAGGGGGGCGACACAACATCTACCGCCAATCCCGCCACCCCCATCCCCTCCCCACAACGGCTAGGCGATTCACACATTTCTGAGCCTCCATCCGTGGGCGAGGGATTTGAAGTATTGGAGACCGTGGCGGAAGGTTATCGGGCCGGGCGGTTTGGAT
>JAYSPY010000058.1:0-3012 GCA_043721855.1 Pseudorhodobacter sp. | reverse complement strand
TCTTGCCGTCGAGTGAGGCGGCACCCCGGCCCTCGGCCCCGGCCTTCTTCAGTTCGGCGATGATGCGGAGGGCGCGGTTGATTTCGGCTTGGGGAGGCGGGAAGACCTCGTTGGCGAGTGCGATCTGGCTGGGATGGATCGCCCATTTCCCCTCACACCCCAAGGCCGCAGCCCGGCGGGCGCCGTCCTTGTAGCCCTCCGGGTCGGAGAAATCGCCAAACGGCCTGTCGATGGCGCGCAGCCCGCAAGCCCGGCAGGCGATCACCATGCGGGAAATTGCGGCATGCCACGGGTCGCCCGGGTAATGCGGGTTCAGGCCGCCGATGTTGGTGGCGCGCGACCGCATCGAGGCGGCATAATCAGCCACACCGAAGTGCAGCGCCTCCAGCCTGCCACCAAACCGGGCGATCGCCGTGACATTGGCCATGCCGAGGGCGGTTTCAATCAGCGCTTCCAGCATGACCTTGGTTTTGTAGCCGCGCCCTTGTTCGATCTGGTTGACCATCGCCTCGACCATATAAAGGTCAGCCGGAACGCCGACTTTTGGCACCAGCAGCGTGTGCACCTTGTCGCCAGCTTGTTCCATGATATCAACGACATCGCGGTACATATAGTGGGTATCAAGGCCGTTGATGCGGATGGATACGGTCTTGCCCTTGCCCGCCCAATCAATATCGTTCAGGGCTTGCACGGCATTGCGGCGGGCCTGATCTTTTTCGGGCGGGGCAACGGCATCTTCCAGATCAAGAAACACATAATCCGCCGGGCCATCAGCGGCCTTGTCGATCATCGTCGGGTTCGATGCGGGCACGGCCAATTCTGATCGTTGCAGGCGCTGGCGGCGGAGGGGATAGAGGGTGTGGCTCATGGGATTTTCCTGTGCTTTATCCGTGCTTTTCCCGTGCCACGTTTTGGCACGTCGGGCTTTTCGACCTTAGATCACGCAAGCCCAAATTTTCACTGCCAAATTCTTGCGTCGCACCCCTGATGGCAAACTTGCGCGCATGTGCAAAATGAAACCGGGTTGTGCTGTAACTGCGAGAATTTACAGAATGTAATTTATGTAATATTGTAAACTTAACGAAACTGAAAATGTGTGCGGCGGTATGCAAAAGACATTCATCGGCCCCCATTTGCGCCGCTTGCGGCTTGAGCGGGGGGAAACGCAAAGCGCTATGGCGCGGGCGCTTGGCATCTTTTCGGCCTATGTGAACTTGCTGGAAAACAACCAACGGTCAGTTTCCGTGTCGGTGATGCTGCGCCTGTTTGATGCCTACGGCGTGGATTGGCGCGATATTGCGGATGATGATGGGGCTGCACAACTGGCAGATCTGCGCGCATCGGTGCAGGATCCGATTTTTGGGACGGACCGCCCGGATTTACAGGATTTGCGCGCTGCCGTTGTGCATAGCCCCGGTCTGGCGGGGGCGTTTTTGCGGCTGCACAAGGCGTATCTGGCGGCGACGGATCAGCTGTTAAGCTTGGCCGAAAGTGCGGGGGCGGTGCTGACCACATCGCCCGAAGCCGCGGTGCACGATTACTTTCGCCGCAACCGGAACCATTTCCACGCTCTGGAAGAGGCGGCAGAGGGCTTTTGGGGCGAAGCGGGCGTTGCAAGCGACGAGGTTTACGCCACGCTGAAGCAGCGTTTGCGCAACCGCCTTGGCATCACCGTGCGGCTGGTGCGAGTGGCTGATTTGCCGGGTGCGCTGCGGCAATACCACGAGGCCCAGCGCGAGATTTTGCTGTCTGAAGCGCTGGATCACACCAACCGCATCTTTCAGTTGGTGCATATGACCGGGCTTTTGGAACAAGCCGCACTTTTCGACAGCTTGATTGCCGGGTCAGGCATCACCGAGCCACGTGCAACAGCGCGGTTGCGGGTGGAATTGGCCAACTATTTCGCCGCCGCCGTTCTGATGCCCTATGCTAGGTTTCTGGCGGAAGCACGCGCGTCGAAATACGATCTGGATCATCTGGCCACCCGGTTTGGGGTCAGTTTCGAGCAAGCCTGCCACCGCGCCACCACCCTGCAGCGCGAAGGTGCGCAGGGTGTGCCGTTTTTCTTCATGCGGATCGACAAGGGCGGCAACGTATCCAAGCGCTTTAACGCGACCGGGTTTCATCTGGCCGAATATGGCGGCGCCTGCCCAAGGCTGGAGGTGCACACATCCTTTCGCACGCCGGGGCGGATTGTGCCGCAGTTTGTGGAAATGCCCGATGCCAGCCAATATTTCGTGTTTTCGCGCACGGTGGACCGCCCCACATTTGAGCGGCACGCGCAAGACAATCGCCTGGCCGTGGCGATGGGCTGCACCATCGACCACGCCGGCGACATTGGCTATGCCGAAGCGTTCACAGTAACGACCGCTCGCATGACGCAGATTGGGATCAATTGCCGCATTTGCCCACGGGTGAATTGTGATCAACGGGCACATCAGGCGGCGATTTTGACGCAACCGGTGGATGCAAGACGGCGCGGGGCGACACGGTTTGATGGATAGGCGTGGTTCTGGATCAGCCTTGGATTTCGCCAATAAGCGGGGGTTTCACACCCCCGCACCCGTTGCCAATAAGCGGGGGTTTCACACCCCCGCACCCCCGTGGGATATTTGTGCCAAGATGAACCAAAATTTAAATCAAATTTGAGGGAAAGGATCAGGTTTGATGCCTGCGGCGCACCGATGCTGGCCTGCCGGGAATGGTCAGGCGCGCATCGTTGCGCTGACGTTCCACGATAACCCTTCCCTTTGAAATGACGCAAAGACGATCCGGGCGCAGGCGCAGGGCTTCGACCGGGTTGTTGGCATCCAGCACCACAAGAGAGGCCTGATCACCAACTTTTAAGCCATAACCATCAAGGTTCATGATCTTGGCGTTCTGAGTCGTGACCATATCAAAACAGCGCGCCATTTCCGCCGGATGGGTCATCTGGGCGACGTGCAGGCCCATGAAGGCCACATCCAGCATGTCGGCGGTGCCAAGCGAATACCACGGGTCCAGCACGCAATC
>JAYSPY010000057.1:0-42666 GCA_043721855.1 Pseudorhodobacter sp. | reverse complement strand
ACCTCTGCCCGACCGTTGAGCACTGGCGAAAGGCGCAGCCGTGCCGTCAAGGCCACGCTGTCCCTTCGGGTGTCGAACAGGTTCGGGTCTGTGGTATTGCTGTAATCCAGATCTCTGTGGCTAAGCTCTATCCCAAAACCAAGCGGATCATTGGTGCCGGTATCGAAATTCAACCGGGCAGAGCGAATTTCGCGCTGGCCAGAGCCATTGACCAGAACACCGTCTTCGATGAACTCGAAGGGATCAATAAAATCGAGATTGGCCTTGGTATAATCGGCAGATGCGCTGAGCCGGCTGTTCGCGCTTTCGCGGTCATAGCTGACGGCCATGCCCAGATCATCAAACCGAACATCGCCACCCGTGCCGGGCAGGTCAGAGCCGCGCAATACGCCATTGCTATCGAACGAAAACCGGTCCGTTGCAGTTTCGGACAGATAGCCAAAAGACAGGGTTGTATCCAGAATGGTGCTGGTGCCGGGGGCTACAAGTTCAAGATTGTAATTGTCGCTGATGCTTAGCTCGGTCTCAAACCCGAAGGTCAGGATTGTGCCACCCGCTTCAGCGTCTTGCGCGCCGGCAGGACCAAACCCGCCGACGACTGATAAGATGCTCGCAAGAGCCACCGACTGGCTGATACGTTGTCTCTTCACTGCCCCACCTATCATCGGCCCACCCTTAAACGGACGTGTCGCCGCAGTTTACTTGTCGTAGCGCCCGTTCACTCAAACAGCTTGCGCTGTGGAACCACAAGCACGTCACCTGATTGCATGCGTGTGCTGCCAGAAATTCCGGATGCGCCGGTGCCATCATAGTTGAAAATATAAACCTCTTCCGCACCACCTTTGGCGATGCGGCGCAGTTGCACCCGCTTTTGGGCAGCAAAGCGGGTGAACCCACCGGCTTGTGCCAAAAACTGCAAAACCGTGGTGCCCGGGGCAACATCAGCTTTCCCCGGCGATGCAACCTCGCCCATCGCATAGACGCTCATCGTGGCCGCAGCGGCACTTGCCTGCGGTGTCACGACTGCCAGCGTGCCGACACCAACAAAGACGTTGGGTGCAGAGGCAAATTTAGAGGCAAGAGCGGCCGAAAGATCGGCGCGTACGTCGTTGACTGACCGACCGGCGGCAGGAATGGTTCCTACCAGCGGAAAGTTGATCGACCCATCCGGCAGCACAAGAACGGATCTGTTCAGACCCGGATCTTCAAGAACCTCGATCTGCAGGCTGTCGCCGCTTCTGATCTGGTAGGAGCTTTGTGCAAAAGCGCCGGTTGATACGATGGTGGCGAGCAGCGCACCGAGGATGATTCTGATCATGTTGGTTCCCCATATTCTTATTTGTTAACATCACTATATTACGCATCGTGCAATCTTGCAAAATCCATAGGCGACAGGAAAGTTGTCAGTGCAGCGAAATTGCCGCGTTTTTGGGGCAAATATATCAATTTTCCGCCTCCAGCCGCGCCAGCTCGGATGTCAGCACGGCCATGAATGGCGGCGGTTTGGCCGGATCTATCATCTTTGCCACGGCGCGAAACTGCGCCAAAGCCTTCGGTCCTTGCGCCAAGGCGCTATAGGCGGCGGCCAGATGATACTGCACGGTCACGTCGGATGACAGCGCCGCCGCCGCCGGTTCCAGATAGCGCAACGCCTCGTCATGATTGCCAAGCCGGTGCGCAATCCAGCCGTAGGTGTCTTGAAAAGCAGGCACGTCGGTCCCGCGCAGGCGGCGTGCAATCAGCTCGGCGCGGGCAAGGCTGGCGGCATCTTCGCGGTTGGCCACCAACAGCGACGCCAGATTGTTTGCCAGCATGGCGCTGTTGCTGTTGCGGGTATAAAGCGTCTCGTAAATCGCGATGGCCCCGTCTATATCGCCCGTTTGTTCCAAAGCACCGGCTTTGCGCAGGTTGAGAGAATTGCTTTCAGGCAAGGCAGCAAGTGCCGCGTCCAATGTTGCAGTGGCGCCCGCCGCATCGCCTTTGCGCAATGACAGCTCGAAAAGAGCCGTCCAGACCCGTTCGTTTTTAGCATCTTTCGTCAGAAGGCTGCGGTAAACCTGTTCGGCCGCGTCAAATTTTTCATCGGTTACCAACACCGCCGCGCGCAGAAACTGCAAATCAGGGTCGTCGGGGGTGGCTTTCAGGGCGGTGTCCACATAGGCCAGTGCTGCCGCGATATTGCCCCGGTTGATGTGGGATTGAACGATCGCCGCATCAACACCTATTCCGGCTGCAGAGCCGGTGGTTTGCTTCATGTCTTCCAAAAACGCCAGCAAATCTTCGGTCCGGTTCTGGCCCGCCAAGCGCTGCACCGTCAACGCATTTGCCGGTCCGCGGGCCTCATCGGTATCAAGGGCCTGAAGGCTTGCCACGATGTCATCGACGCGCGGCCAATCTTGCAGCCTTAGATAAATATCGCCCAAAGCGGCCAGCAGGGCGGTATTTTTTGGCTGTTGGCGCAACGCGGCCAGCACAGCATCTTCGGCGGGCAAAAGTTTGCCATCTTGTGCAAGAAAAGTCGCATAGCGCAACGCCTCTGGCGGGGCATAGCTTGCGGCATCGGCGGCCAGCGCCAGCATTTCGCCCATCAAGTCACGGTTGCCGTCGCGTTCATGCGCCCGCGCCGTCATCGTCATCAGGTCTGGATCGCGCGGACTGGCGCCGATTGCTGTGCGCAGCGCCACGATGGCATCACCCGTCTTGTCATCCTCGATCAGCCAGCCCGCCTTCAATTTCAAGGCTTCAACTTCGGTCGGGTTTTCAAGCAGCACCTCTTCGATGCGCGCGCGGGCCCCTACCGGATTGCCGGTTTGCAGCAACATCTGCGCGAGGGCCACCTTCAGGTTGCGGGTCTCTTGGCTGGCCGGACCTGCGGCCACCAGCGTTTCCATTTCGGCAATCGCCGCATCCCTTTTTCCGCCGTCGAATTCCAGCCCTGCGCGAATGCCGCGCAACAGCGGCAGATCCTTACCGCCTGCCGCGATCATCTGATCAAGTTCAATGCGTGCCGCATCCGGGCCGCGCAGTTCGGTAATAAATTGAACCAGTGCAATTTTGGCATCCGGTCTGGCTGCGTCAGGGTCGATCTGGCTGCGCATATGGGCTTCAGCCGCGTCAAGATTGCCCTGATCGAGGTACCAGCGCACCAGCGCATGATCCATGTTTGTGTCGTCTGGATAGCGTGTCACCAGATCAATCAGCTGCGCCTCGACGCCGGTCAAATCGCCAAGCTGTTGCAAAAGCCCCAGCCGCACCGTGTAAAGATCGCGCGCTTCAGGGTTGGCGGCAAGCCCGGCATCGGTTTGCGCCAAGGCCGCCGTCCAGTCTTTGGTGCGCAACAAATCCCGGATCACAACGCGGCGTGCCAGGATCAGGTCTGGCTGCTTTGCAACCAGCGCTTCAGCGGTGTTTCGGGCAGCGGTCTGGGCTGCTGCATCGCGGGCATCCAGCGCTTTTTGATAGCTGAGTGTCAGGGTAACGGCCTGAACGCGCAGATCGTCAGGTGCAAGCTCTGCCGCGGCCAATCCGTGGCGTTCCACCTCGTCAAGATTGCCTGTTTCCAGTGCCAGTTCAACCAAAGCAAGACGGCCATCCAGATCATCGGGGTATTGTTCAACCAGTCTCAGGTACTGGCTGTAGGACTCTTCCAGATACCCGCGGTCGCGTTGCAGCTTTGCATAGATCTTGCGCGCGTCTCTGTGCTGGCCGTCAAGTTTGAACACATTGCGGAATTCGATGATCGCACGGTCCAGATCACCGGTGTCCATAAAGGCAAGGGCTGCCTGAAAATGCTTTTCCGCCCGCGCCTCCGAGGACTCGCACGCCGAAAGACCCAAACTAAGGCAGATCGCAACCGCCCCCAGAAACCAGTGCCTGCGCATGATCTGACCCTATATTGCCATCATCTGTGCCCTGCCGACAGCAGAACGCGGACGATCAGTAGCCAGTGCAACGTATGACAGCACCAAAGGTGCGCACAAGGATCGAGATGTCGGTTTTCAAGGATAGGTTGGTGTTGTAGGCGGTGTCATAGGTGGCACGATCAGCAAATGAGCTGTCATTGCGGTCTGACACTTGCCATGCACCGGAAATACCCGGGCGCAAAGCATAATAGGCGGTGCCCGGATACAGGCTTTGCTGATCCACCATCATCGGGCGCGGCCCGATCAGCGACATGTCGCCTTTCAGAACGTTCCACAATTGTGGCAGTTCATCCAGCGAGGATTTGCGCAAAAACTGCCCCGCCTTGGTGATGCGGGGATCATGCTTCAGCTTTTGCGTGCTGTCCCATTCCTGGCGAGCGGCCGGGTCAGAGGCAAGATGCGCCTCAAGCGCGGCCTCGGCATCGGGAACCATGGTCCGGATTTTTACCAGATTGAAGATCGCACCGCCCTTGCCGACGCGGCGCTGAAAATAGAAAGGCGACGATTTTCCAGAGGCGGCCATCCCCACAATCACAGCAATGACAGGTAATATGAACGGCACAGCCAGCAGGATCAAAAGAATGTCAATCGCACGCTTGCCGTAAGCTTTATAGAAACTTTTCCGAACCCCGGCAGGAGTGTTTTGTGAAAGGTTTACAGTCAAACCAGCCCCTGTTTCGGGGAAATCTTTCAAATGAATTGTCATTCGTTCACACTTAATCCTTAACAAGCTGGCGACAAAACCCCGCAGCTCTCACCCAATACAACGCCTGATCATGACGTTCACTACCTGAAACTGATTCCTTGTTCCAGCGAAGCCTACCATACTCAATCTTGCCGTAATTGGCAAACAAACTTGATCAGGAATTAAGGGGCAGCAACAGGCCAAGTCTATGAAAATATGATGCAAAAATACAAGTGTTACAGTCGAATCATGAATTGTTACCGCTTGATTATCCCGTATATCGCAACGGTTGTGCAACTGAAGTATTTCTTACCTTGAGGCGAAGCTAATCTCGCCTCAAGGTTGATATGCCTGTAATTACGGCCTTAGCCTCTGCTTTGCCCTGAAATAGTCCTAAATTCGTACGACTGCCGGGTGATGCCGCAGACGTGCAGGGCCATGCCGCTTGCACATCCGGCCTGACTGAAGGTAGGGAACGGCTTTTTGAAGACTATGTTGCCCTGTCCCTATATGGGACATTCGAGTATGGCGTTTGCGGGCACCACTGTAGAAACACAGATGGGCCTGGGGCTTGTGTGGGAATGACCAGTGATGTCGCGGATCGGAATGGCCTCGGAAACTTTGTATGCGGATTTCTTTGGCCTCAGTGAGCGGCCGTTCACGCTTGTTCCGGATCCAAGCTTTATCTACTGGTCAGAACAGCACAAGCGGGCTTTTGCCGTGTTGGAATTTGGCATCATGGCGCGCGCGCCGATCACCTTGATCACGGGTGAAATAGGATCCGGAAAAACCACCCTTTTGCAAGAACTTCTAAGCCGCATGGCAACATCGGTGACGGTTGGTCTTGTGTCCAATGCCCAAGGCGGGCGGGGCGAATTGCTGCAATGGGTTCTGCATTCATTGGCGGTAGAGTGTAACCCTGCCTCCAGCTATGTGCAGATGTTCCAGCAACTTCAGGATTTTCTGATCGACGAATATGCGATGGGTCGCCGGGTCATCCTGATCTTTGATGAAGCGCAAAATCTGTCGATCGAAGGCCTGGAAGAGCTGCGCATGCTGACCAATATCAATGCCAACAAGGATGAGCTGATCCAGCTTATTCTGGTGGGTCAGCCTGAATTGCGTGAAATTGTGCTGCGTCCGACCATGCGCCAGCTGGCGCAGCGGGTGGCCGCAAGTTTTCATCTGCAAAGGATGGAGTCTGACACCGTTGCCAAGTATATAGAGCATCGGTTGCAAAAAGCAGGCGGCAGCGGAGAAGAGTTTACCCTTGGTGCCTGCGGCGTCGTGCATAAGGCCACGCGTGGCGTGCCCCGTCTGGTGAACCAGCTTTGTGACTTTGCGATGCTCTATGCATGGAGCGTCGAAGACAAAATTATTACCGCCAGCACGGTTGATAAGGTTCTGGCGGATGGCGTGTTTTTTGGCGGCTATTCGCTGGAAGAGGAGACGAGTGTCTGATGGCGGATCTGAAGTATTATTTTTCAATCTTTTTGCGCAGGTTGCCCTATTTTCTGCCCGTGACCCTGGTCATCGCGGCGGTGTCGGTGATTGTCGCCGTCGCTTTGCCGCCGGCCTATGTCTCGCAGATGCAGCTTATTGTGGAATCCTCGCAGATCCCGGGCGAATTGGCAGCACCGACATCATCCACACCTGCGCAGGAACAGTTGCAGATCGTTGAACAGCGGCTGTTGACGCGCACCAATCTGCTGGACATTGCCAACAGGTTGCAGGTTTTGGATGATCAGGCTGGCATGAACCCGGACGAGATTGTTGAGGCGATGCGATCGCGTTCTATAATATCGTCCAGTTCGGGGCGTGACGAGGCATCGCTGATGCTGCTGTCTTTTGAGGCCGGGTCGGGCGAAAAAGCGGCCGCTGTGCTGAACGAATATCTGACGCTTATCCAGCAAGAAGATATCAAATCACGCACCGGCCGTGCGGCGCAGACGCTGGAATTTTTTGAACAAGAGGTGACGCGGCTGAACGGCGAGCTGGCCGAAAAAAGTGCCAGCATTCTGGCATTCAAAACCGCCAATTCAGAGGCGCTGCCTGATAGTCTTGATTACCGTCTGGGCCAACAGTCGCAATTGCAAGACCGTGTTGGTCAGCTGGACCGCGATATTTTCAATCTGTCGAGCCAGCGTTTGCGCATGGTCGAGGTTTTTCAGGCGACAGGGCAGGTGGCCTCGTCCCGGGTCGAGGCATTGACCCCGGAGCAGCAACAACTTGAAACGCTGCGGTCCGAACTGAGCGATGCACTTGCAATTTATTCTGCCGAAAACCCGCGCGTGAAATTGCTCAAAGCCCGTATTTCGCAGGTCGAGCAAATCGTCAGTGCGCAGCCCGTTGCACAGCCAGCGGAGGCCCCGCAAACCGGCAACTCGATGCTTGATTTCCAGCTGACCGAAATTGACACGCGCATTGTCTCGCTTCAGGAAGAAAAGACCACGGCGGCCAGTGCATTGGCAAAACTTGAAGCGACCATCAAACTGACCCCTGCAAATGCGATCCGGCTGGATGAGCTGACGCTGAATTACCAAAATATCCAGCTGCAATACAATTCGGCCGTCGATCGCTTGGCCAAAGCCAGTGCCGGTGAACGCATCGAGTTCATGTCACGCGGGCAGAAAATTTCGGTTATCGAGCCGCCCGCCATACCCAACGAGCCCACCAAACCCAACCGGCTGCTGATTGCGGGCGGCGGCACGGCGTTTGGGCTTTTCGCGGGCTTGGGTCTGGTGATTTTGCTGGAAGTGCTCAACCGGTCAATCCGGCGTCCGCAGGATCTGGTGCGTGCACTTGGCGTGTCGCCGATAGCCACCATTCCCTATGTTCAAACCCGCGGCGAGGTGTTTGCCCGGCGTGGCCGCAAGTTGATTTTGACGCTTCTGATCCTGGTCTGTGTGCCGGCAGTGATCTATGCCATTCACACATTTTACCAACCGCTGGATCTGATTGCCGAAAAGATCATGAATAAAATTGGTGTGCGATGGTGACCTGTGGCCGCAACGACGTGCCGCTTGGCCCAGACGCACAAGTGCGAGGAACCGCCTGAATGGAAAGACTGCAAACAGCCATTGAAAAGGCGCGCGCCCGTCGCCAGGCAGCCCCCGAACGCGCCTCAAGCCCCAAGGCAGATACCTCTGCCATAGGGCTTGATAGCGCGTGGAGCGGCCTTGCGGCACTTGAAACGAACGCTGGCAAATTGCGTAAGAACCGCCTTGTCGCTTTTGAAAGCGGTGTGGATGCCGGGCCCTATGACATGCTGCGCACGCGCATATTGCAACAGGCCCAGAAAAACGGATGGCGCCGCCTGGCGGTTGTCTCGCCGCATGCGGGCTGTGGCAAGACAACGACCGTTGCCAATCTTATCTTCAGCTTCAGCCGGCAAAAGGATGTGCGCTGCATTGCTTTCGATCTTGATTTGCGCCGGGTAGGTCTTGGCAAGGCGCTTGACCAAAAACCCAAATACGGCATGGCAGATGTGTTGGAGCGGCGCGTCAGTTTTGCT
Source organism: Pseudorhodobacter sp. (assembly GCA_043721855.1). Lineage (GTDB taxonomy): Bacteria > Pseudomonadota > Alphaproteobacteria > Rhodobacterales > Rhodobacteraceae > JACMNW01. The sequence continues at coordinate 34,544 of JAYSPY010000057.1, read as the reverse complement.
GAACATGCGCTGCGCTATGGCAGCAATGTCGCAATCGGGCTGAACAATGCGCCGGCCTCCAATCCCGCAGAGCTTTTGCAAAGCCAGCAAACCCGGGATGTTCTGACCGAGATAGAGGCAAACTATCAGCCCAATCTGATGATCTTTGATATGCCCCCGTTGATGAGCAACGATGACAATTACGGTTTTCTCAAAAATGTCGATTGCGCGCTGATCATGGCTGAGGCGGATCAAACCACCATCGAACAGATCGACCTTGCCGAACGCCAGGTCGCGGAACTGACCAATGTGATGGGCATTGTTTTGAACAAATGCCGCTATAATGACGGGGCCTACGGGTATGAATAAAACAATCCCCGTCGGCCGCAATGGCGTGGACGATGTCCGATGAGATGCTGCGAGTATTATGGTGCGAAGTTCTCCAAAGCCATAGCATGTCTTCGGTTCTGCCGGTTGGCTGAACACGACACTTGTGCTGGCTATACCCAATTGGCCTAAGCGTTAAATTGTTATTCATCCCAGAATCACAGTCTCGGGGATTGTTAAAGAGGGCAGGCATGCAAGACTTAGTTTCTCCCAAGGTGCAAAATCTTCGGATATCTGTCGTCATTCCACATCTGAACCAACCTGCAATGCTGGCACGGTGTTTGGCATCTCTGGCTGAGGGTCGCAGGCAAGCGGACGAAATTATCGTGGTGGATAACGGGTCCGCCAGCCAGCCCACTGAGGTTTGCGCGCCCTATGCCAACCTGCGTCTGCTGCACGAGGCCACACCCGGGCCCGGCCCGGCGCGCAACTTGGGTGTGGAAAACTCTGTGGGCGATGTGCTGGCCTTTATTGATGCCGATTGCATGGCCGATCCGGAATGGCTGGCCGTCGCCGCCAACGAAATTGCTCACCCTGACGCGATGATATTGGGTGGTGATGTAAGGATTGCTTACGTTGATCCGGGTCGCCTTGCGATGCTTGAGGCTTATGAAAGCATCTATGCCTACCGGATGGACCGCTATATTGCCCGTGACGGCTTTACCGGAACCGGCAATCTGGTTGTGCGCCGCGATATTCTTATACGGGTTGGCCCCTTTGCTGGCATAGGAATTGCAGAAGATATTGACTGGGGGCACCGCGCAACACGCCTTGGTCTTCGGATAAAATTTGTGGCCGATATGAAAGTGTTTCATCCTGCGCGCACAAGGTATTCCGAACTGAAATCAAAATGGGATCGCCACATTGCGCATGCTTTTACCTTAACTGGGCACAAGCCATTGCGCCTGGCTGTTTGGAGCGGCAAAATTATCGCTATGGCACTGTCACCTGTGTTTGAGATACCACAAATATTGGTATCCTCGCGCATCCGAGGCGGGCGATCCAGGCTGTTGGCTTTTGTATGTCTTACCAAAATCCGACTTTACCGTGCGCAGATGATGGCCTGGTTATTGGCGGGGGGTGACCCATCTATTTTGTCTGGAAGGTGGAATCGCCCGTCGATCACCAGCAGACCAAAGTCTGTCAAGCCACCGCCGCTATGACCTTGTAATGGCAAAGTATCGGGATGAGTTTTTTGTATCTTAATCATGGTTGAGCAAGGCGTAACGCGGTGGGCCGTCTTGGGGACGGGTGTTGTGTCGCGCAAATTTGTGCAGGGCCTTCAATCCTTGGGGCAGGCGGCGCGTGTGGTTACAGTGGCCTCGCGTGACCCTCAAAAGGCAGTGAATTTTGCAAAGGACTTTGGTATTCAAAGCGCGGCGGCTGATTATGCTGCAGCCGTGACCCGTCCAGATGTTGATGCTGTCTATATTGCAACGCCGCCCTCCGAGCATGAGGCGCATGCATTGCTGGCAATCGCTGCCCGAAAAGCAGTATTGATAGAAAAGCCCTTTGCGTTGCATGCCGCTGCCGCCCGCCGTATTGCCGCCGCCGCGGATACCGCCGGTGTATTTTGTATGGAGGCAATGTGGACCCGGTTCTTGCCGCTTCTAGGCGCGGTGCGCCATAGACTTGCGGCAGGGGATCTGGGGGAAGTGCGCAGTTTTAGGGGTAGTTTTCTCGGCTCTGATGTGCCGGACCGTCATACAAGTCTGTTCGACCCTCTGCGGGGGGGCGGTGCGTTGATGCACCGGGGTATCTATCCGCTGTCACTTGCCCGGCACCTTTTGGGACCAATCGAGGATGTTATCGCAACGGGGCGCATCGGTGCCACAGGTGTTGATGAAGATTGCACCTTGGTGCTGCGTCATCAAAGCGGGGCCATATCTACCATCAGTGCCAGTTTGCGCGCCATCGGATCAAACGATATGACGATCCATGGCACAGCGGGAATGCTGCAGGTATTTCCGCCAATTTTCCGCCCTTGGCAGGCACGACTATCTTTGGGCACCCCCCGCATGGCGCAGGCCCCAAGTGGTGGGCGGCTGCAAGCTTTGCGCGAAACTGGCATTGCGCAGCGTCTTAATCAAGCACTGCCTGCTGGGTTGCGGCACATGTTGGGCCGTGGAAAAACCATCCGCAAGCCCTATGATGGCAATGGCTATCACTATGAGGCGGCAGAAGTGGCCCAGTGTATGGCGCGGGGCGAGATGACATCCGGTTTAATGCCGCTGTCGGAAAGCATAGAAATCATGGCCGTGATTGATAAAGCACGCGCACAGTTTAGCTAAGGAAATATCCATGCGGATAGGCGTCATCGGCTGCGGATATGTGTTTGACCATTATATGGCGACGATGGCGCGTCATCAGAGTATCGAAATTGTTGCAATAGCCGACACAGATATGGCACGTCTTGCCCGCGTTGGTGCATTTTACAGCCTTAAGACTTACCCGACAGTCGATGCCCTTCTGGCCGATGAAGCGGTAGAAATCGTCGCAAACTTCACCTCTATTGAGGCGCATTACGACGTGACCAAGGCGGCGTTGCTTGCTGGAAAACATGTCTATTCCGAAAAGCCGTTTGTGACAGACATGGCACAAGCGCATGAATTGGCAGTCTTGGCGGAAAGCCGCAATCTGCGCATATCCTGCGCGCCATCAAACGCCCTTTCCGCTACCTCGCAAACCATGTGGAAAGCGGTGCGTGACGGGACCGTGGGGGATGTGCGCATGGTCTATGCAGAGTTTGATGATAACCCGATCTATCTGATGTCGCCCGAAGGGTGGCGATCGCGCAGCGGGGCGCCGTGGCCCTATTTGCATGAATATGAAATGGGCTGCACTTGGGAACACGTCGGATATCATCTGACATGGATGTGCGCCATTTTTGGCCCTGTTCGCCATGTCACGGCATTTTCAAAGCACACCTTGCCAGACAAGACCGACAAAGCGTTAACGCCAAATGATACGCCAGACTTTTCTGTGGCCTGCCTTGATTTTCGCTCAGGTGTGGTGGGCCGCGTGACATGTTCCATTGCAGCCCCCTATGATCACCGGATGCGCATCATCGGGAGTAAGGGCTTGCTTCATGCCGATACCTACCGCCACTACGAATGCCCGGTGTATCTGGAGAAATTTGGCAAATTGTCGATGAACGCGCGCAAGGCGCGGTCGGTCCGAACCAATACTGTGCTTCAATGGCTGTTTGGCGTTGGCGGCCGGCGCATTCCTTTGGTGCGCAGCACACCTCCGGGGTCGGCCCAGCGGATTGATCTTGGTGGGCCGCGCTGGTCGCCAAAAGCTCTTTTGAACAGGTTAAAGCGGCGTCAGTTGGGTCAGCAGGACAAAGCCATAGGCTTGGCAGAATTGTCTGATGCTATCACCACTGGCAGGCCACATTTTCCACAGCATGACTTTACCCTGCACCTGACCGAATTGACTTTGGCAATTCAGGGCGCCGGCCCGAACGGCACTTGTCATCCGATGCAAACCAGTTTTGTGCCTGTTGATCTGCCATCCCAGACACGCCTGGCAGCACCTGACTACACAAAATACGCGGGTCTTGGAGCCCTGGAGCGGCTGTCCGCGCGGATTCTTGACCGGATGCATCAACATTAGGTGGGTTGTGGTGGTGTGGCCCTCCAAGAATGCAGGCCATCTAAAACACGCTGTTTTCGCCTGTATCTGAGGCTTGCCGAAACCTGATGATACCAAAGGCCACTCCTGCGACAAATCCGCCAAGATGGGTTTGCCAGGCCAGCACGCCGCCCAATGCCAGCCACATCAGAACGTTCAGCAAAACAAACCCCAGAATGACGGCCAAGACCGGCCAGAGCGGGAGGCCAGCCTTGCGTCTTTCTGCGGCCTCCAGCCAGGTCAAAGCGCCGGCAAGGCCAAACAGCGCACCAGAGGCACCGATCATCGGTTGCGGGCTAAGCGACAGCAGCCCAAAGCCCGCCGCGCCTCCCAGGGCCGAGACAAGATAAAGCAAAAGAAAATCTGCAGCGCCGACCTTTTTCAGCACGCGTTGGCCCAGAAACCAAAGGGTCAGCATATTCCCCACCAGATGCCCAAGGCCGCTGTGCAAGACGCTATAGCTTAGAAACATCGCCAGCGGTTGACCGGGGTAATTGGGCCGCCAATCGTGCAAAAGCCCTGCCCAGAATGCCCCGTTCTGATAGGCCGTGATGCGCCACAGCGGGCTGCCGAAAATGCCGGCATCGGCCACCTGTAGCACAGCCTCAACCAAAACCGGCAGCGCGATCAATCCCCAAAGCACGCGATTTTTCGCGGCGGTTTTTAGCAGGGATAAGGCGGATCCAGCCAAGATCAGTGGCTTGGCATCAGGGCGGGTGGTCGCAACCGTTGCTCGCCGGCGACAAGGATTAACACCGGACAAAGCAGTTCCAACGTTGAGGTTGAAAGATGCAGCAAAAAATCATCAAATATCTGGTCTGTAACAAAAATATGGAAAAATTGCCCGGCACGGATCACAATGAAACCGGCCAGTGCTGCCAGGCCTGAAAGCGGCAACAGATTCTGGCGAAGGCTGCCACGCAGCATCCAAAACAGCGCTCCTCCCGCCACGGCGGTCAGGCTGGCCAAGGCAATCATGAAGTCGCGCTGCACGAGACGACGATTTTCATACCAGCCCTGATCTTGTGCCAGACAGCGGCCAAGGGCAGTTAGCAAGGATTGCAAATCAAGCTGTTTGTTCAGTGCCAAAGCGGCCATCACTCCGGCGATCAAAGCCCAAAGCGCCTGGGTTTGGCGGCGGTGGTTTTGGTCAAACCGGGCGCGCCGCAACACCACAATTGCGGTGATCGCAGCCCCGGCATAAAGCGCACAGACCGCCCATCCTGCGACTGTCGGATCGCCAATGGTCACATGCCAACGTGCTGACATACAGAGCGAAAAACTATCATAGGTGCGGGCCATTCAGGGTCTATTCTGGGTCTGATCATGCAAATTGCGGCCCGGCTTTGGGGCCATGTGCTGTGTATAGTCACAACAGGCGGGCGTTTTCAAAGCTTTCTGAAACAAGCTCAGCAAGAACGCCAAAGCCTGAGGATACATGACGGGACGGGGGGCGGGGTGGACGGGGCGGGGCGGGGTAGTCCCCCATGCGCCTGCGGTGCATGCAACGTCTGCAGCCGACCAGATGGGCGGCATCTGCACAAGCATGCCCAAAACGGGGCCTATTGTTTCTGAAAAAGAAACAAATCACAGCATTGTCAACACCCCGCTATCAATAAAACTTGCTACTTTGCCGCAACAAATTCCTTTGCTGATCCCCCACCAAACCCCTAGAATAAAATATTCATTTGGGATGTTTTCTTTGCCTATGCCTGGGAGTGCCTTTTCTTTGCCAGATTGAATTTTTATCTCATGTAATTGCCGTTGATCTTCACCATTAAGACTGGTTGCCTTTGTCATGCTCAGAAGACTGCCCCTGTTTCAGGATATTGCCCGCGCGTTTTACAGCGTTGCAAAACAGTACGGACCGGCCAGTGCGATTGAACAGGGGGCGGTTCGGATCAGCTACAGCGATCTTGACCGGTTGTCGGATGTTTTGGCGGCCAAGCTGGTTGATGCGGGCGTGGTCCCCGGTGCGCTGATCGGGCTGGCGGCGCGGCAGGATCCGGGCACCATCATCAGCTTGCTGGCCATTTTGAAGGCAGGCGCCGGTTATGTGCCGATGCCGCTGTATTACCCAGAAGCGCGGCTGCGGCTGATGGCGGCTGATGCAAAGCTGGCGCTGATTTTGGGGGCAATGCCAGCCTTGGCCGATCTGCCGATCCCACAGATCGCATTTGACTGGCAGACCTGCACAGATGCGGCAACCCGGCCCTTGGCCGCTGTAAAAGGCTGTGCCGTGGCCTATGTCATGTACACCTCCGGCTCTACCGGCACGCCCAAGGGTGTGGTGGTGCCACACCGCGCCATTTTGCGTCTGGTGCAGGGCCAGGATTTCATGGCGCTGGGGCCGGATGAGCGGATTTTGCAAAATTCACCCATCGCGTTTGATGCGTCCACGCTGGAGATCTGGGGTGCGCTGCTGAATGGTGGCACGCTGGTGCTGCCGCAAGATACCTCGGGGTCGCTGGCAGCACTTGGCGCGGTGATCCGGGATCAGCGCATCACCTCTATGTGGCTGACAGCGGGGTTGTTTCACGCCATGGCCGATACCCGCCCCGGTGATTTTGCCCCCCTGCGCCAGTTGCTGACCGGGGGCGACGTGGTGTCGCCTGCGTCAGTGGCGCGGGTGATGACGGCTTGCCCGAACCTGACCGTGATCAACGGCTACGGCCCGACGGAAAACACCACCTTCACCTGCTGCCACACCATTTCGCGCGCCGAGGCTGATCTGGGTCTGCCTTTGCCGATTGGCCGACCCATCAGCGGCACCGATGTGTTTGTCTTGGCCCCCGATATGGCCCCCGATATGGCCCCCGTGGCTGCGGGCGAGGCGGGCGAGTTGTATGCGGCAGGCGAGGGGCTGGCGCTTGGTTATCTGGGCCGGCCTGATCTGACGGCTGAAAAATTCATGCCCGCGCCTTGGGATGCCGATATCCTGCTGTACCGCACTGGCGATCTGGCCCGGCAAGGCGCGGACGGCGTGGTGCAGTATCTGGGCCGGATTGATACTCAGGTCAAAATTCGCGGCTACCGGATAGAACTGGGCGAGGTCGAGGCCGCACTTGAGGCGCAGCCGGGTATTAGCCAAGCGGTGGTGATTGCACGTTCTGGGGCAGACCGCGCTGACAAGATGCTGATCGCCTATTGCGTGGCCGCGCGCACCTTGGAGGAGGCGCCTTTGCGCGCGGCCCTTGCGGCAAACCTGCCCGATTACGCGGTGCCGTCGCGGTTCATAGCGCTTGCCGCGCTGCCTTTGAACGCAAATGGCAAGGTGGACCGGCGCGCGCTGGAGGCGCTGGTGCTGCCAAAGCTGGCAAAACCTGTAAAAAATGTAGCCAGCCCGCACAGCCTTGAAGACATGATCGCGGGCCAGTTGGCCGCAGCGCTTGGCCAGCCGGCCGATGATCTGGACCGTACCGCCAATTTCTTTGATCTGGGCGCGTCATCCTTGCACGTGGCGCGGGTGCATGACGCTTTGCAAACGGCGCTGGACCGCAGCTTTCCGATTTCGGATTTCTTCCTGCATGCGACCATTGCCGCGATGGCAGCCCATCTGGGTAAGCCCGCGGCGGCGGGGCCGGTTGCCCTTGCGCCGGATAGGGACCGCACAGACACGGGCCTGATTGCCATCATCGGGCTGGCGGGCAAGTTTCCCGGCGCGCGCTCGGCTGAAGAATTCTGGGACGGTCTGGTTGCAGGCCGCGAGATGATTTCGCAGTTCAGCGCGGACGAGCTGGATGTTGATTTGTCCAAAGGCGATACCGGGTTTGTCAACGCGCGCGGTGTGATGCCCGATGCTGATATGTTTGACGCCAGGCATTTCAACATCCCCCCGCGCGAAGCCGAACGGATGGATCCGCAGCACCGGATCCTGCTGGAAGTGGCGCAGACGGCGCTGGACAGTGCTGGCCATGACCCCGCACAATTTGCGGGCAAGATCGGGATTTTTGCAGGCTCCAGCCAGAACTCGTATCTGCTGAACAACCTGCTGTCGGCACCCGGGGCCGCGCGCACCTTTGCCGCAAGCTATCCGCTGGATGATTTTGCCACCCTGTTTGGCAATGACAAGGATTTCGTGGCGACGCGGATTGCCTATAAGCTGAACCTGCGTGGGCCTGCGGCGACGGTGCTGTGTGCCTGTTCCACATCGCTGGTGGCGGTGGCGCAGGGCTGCGAAAGCCTTTTGTCCGGCACATCTGATATGGTGCTGGCGGGCGGTGTGTCGGTTACCTTCCCGTCCAAGCGCAATTACAAATATATGGCCGATGGCATGGCCTCGGCTGATGGTCATTGCCGCACCTTTGATGCGGATGCCACCGGCACGGTGTTTGGCGATGGTGCGGGCCTTGTGGTGCTGCGCAGGCTGGAGGATGCACTGGCGGATGGCGACCAGGTTATTGCGGTGATCCGGGGCTATTCGATCAACAATGACGGGTCGGAAAAGGCGGGCTATGCGGCCCCGTCGATCAAGGCGCAGGCAGCGGTTATTCGCGCGGCCCACAAGGCGGCTGGCGTTTCTGCGCGCGAGATCGGCTATATCGAGGCGCATGGCACCGCCACACCGCTGGGCGACCCGATTGAATTTGCCGCCCTGCATCAGGCCTTTTCGGCCAGCACCGATGCGCGCGGGTTCTGTGCTTTGGGGTCTGCCAAGACCAATGTCGGCCATCTGGACATTGCTGCTGGAATAACCGGCCTGATCAAGGCCGCGCTGACGCTGAAGCACGGGGTTATTCCGCCCTTGTTGCACTATAAATCCCCAAACCCGCGGATGGATTTTGCAGCATCGGCGTTCTACCCGGTGGCCAAGCTGACGCCATGGCCCCGCAGCGATGTGCCGCGTTTGGCAGGTGTTTCGGCCTTTGGCGTCGGCGGCACCAATATCCATATGGTGCTGGAGGAAGCCCCGCTTGAGGCGGTGGTTGATGTGGCCCCGGCGCTTGGCCCAAAGGTTTACCCGGTATCGGCATCCTCGCCCGAAGCCTTGGCGGTGGCGGTCGCAAACCTTGGTGCCTTTGCGGCGGCAAACCCGACGGCAGATGCAGGTGCGGTGCGCGCCACGCTGATCCGGGGGCGGCATGCCTACGCTGAGCGCGCGGTTCTGGTGGCAGATGGCTTGGCAGGTTTGGCCGACGTTGCCCGGAACTTCGCGGGCAAGCCCACCACGGCGGGGCGGCGTGATGCGGTGGCGTTTCTGTTCCCCGGTCAAGGTGCGCAGCATGTCGGCATGGCGCGGGCCTTGTTTGACGCAGAGCCGGTATTCCGCGAAGCGCTAAGCCTGTGCACCGCCTTGCTGAAGCCAGCCCTTGGGTTGGACCTGCTGGGTATCATCCATCCAGCCGAGCATTTGCGCGAAGAGATGACCGTGCGTCTGCGCGATACGTCACTGGCGCAGCCTGCGATCTTTGCCATCGGTTATGCGCTTGCCAAGCAATGGGATCATTGGGGTATCCGCCCTGATCTGATGGTCGGCCATTCAATCGGCGAATTTGCCGCCGCCACCATCGCGGGCGTGATTGATCTGCCCGATGCGCTTGGCCTGATCGCCCTGCGTGGGCGGCTGATGTCGGGTCTGCCGGGCGGCGTGATGGTATCGGTGCGCGCATCCGAGGCGGAACTTGCGCCCTATTTGGGCGCAGGGCTGGACCTTGCGGCAGTGAACGGTGCCAAGGCCTGCGTGTTGGCCGGGTCTGAGGCGGCGGCAGCGGCGGTTCTGCCGGTGCTGGAGGCGGCGGGGTTCGTGACCTCGCGGCTGCACACCAGCCACGCGTTCCATTCGCATATGATGGATCAGGCTGTGGCCCCGTTCCGGGATGCGGTGGCCAAGATTAAACTGCGCAGCCCCCAAATTCCGATCCTCTCCACTGTCATCGGTGATTGGCTGACCGAGCAGGAGGCAACCGACCCCGATTATTGGGCAGGCCATATGCGCCGCCCGGTGCGGTTTTATGACGCGATGCAGACGCTTTGGGCCGAGGGACGGCATATTTTCCTCGAAACCGGTCCCGGTCGCACGATGGCGACGCTGGCCGGGCAAAACCCGGACCGCAGGCGCGCACAGCCTGCCTTGGCGTCACTTCCCCATGCCCAAGCGGAAAATGCCGATGCGCATCTGTCGATGCTGGAAGCATTCGGCGGGCTTTGGGCCAATGGCTATCCGGTGGATTGGGCACGCCTTGAAGGCGATGGCCTTGAGCCAAAACGCGCTGCGGGCCTGCCGACTTACCCATTCCAGCGCAAGCGGTTCTGGGTGGAACCTGTTGATGTGGTGGCAAGTGCCGCCGTTGCCCTGGAGGCCGCCCCTGTCGATGCGCAAATCACGGCGCCTGCACTTGAAGCGCTGCAAATTTCTGCTGCCGATGCGCTGCGCGATATGCTGTCCGATCTGTCCGGCGTGGAGCCCGCCGATATGGACGGAGCCGCCAGTTTCTTGGAGTTGGGCTTTGATTCCCTGCTGCTGACCCAAGCCACACGGGAATTGTCCGAACGCTTTGGCGTGACGGTGACCCTGCGCCAGTTGATCGACGGCCTGCCCACGATTGATAGTCTTGCCGCCCATATTGATGCGCATGGCAATCTGGCGGGCCGCGCACCTGCCGACCGCACGCCGCTGGCCGAAATGACCCGGATCGAGGGCCGCGACGAGGACGAGGCGCAAGCCCCCCCATCTTCTGCCCCCCCATCCTCTGCCCCCATGACCAGGATCAACCGCGAAACTGAGGCGCTGACGCCCGCACAGCGCGGCCATATCGACGCGCTGGTGGCGCGCTACACGGCAAAGACGGCGAAATCAAAGGCGCTGACAGCGCAATATCGTTCAGTGCATGCCGATCCGCGCACGGCGTCTGGCTTCAACCGGCTGTGGAAAGAGATTGTCTACCAGATTGTCACGGTGAAATCGAAAGGCTCGCGCCTGATCGACGTCGATGGCAATGAATATATTGATATCCTGAACGGCTTTGGCCCCGGTTTCCTGGGCCACGCACCCGAACAGGTGGTCACTGCCCTGCACACCCAGCTGGATGCAGGGTTCGAGGTCGGGCCGCAAAGTCTGGCCGCGATGGAGGCGGCGGCGCTGTTCTGCGAGGTGACCGGCAACGCGCGCGCCAGTTTCGTGTGCACCGGATCAGAGGCGGTTTATGCGGCCATGCGGCTGGCCCGCACCTGCACCGGGCGCGACAAAATCGTGATGTTTGCGCGCGATTACCACGGCAATTTCGATGAGGTTCTGGTGCGCGGCCTTGATGGCAAGGACGGCCCGCGCAGCCTGCCGATGGCACCGGGCATTCCACGCGATTCCGTGAAAAACGTGGTGGTGCTGCCTTACGGTAGCCCACAAGCGCTGGAGTATATCCGCAAAAACGCCAGCACCCTGGCTGCTGTGATCGTGGAGCCTGTGCAAAGCCGCCGCCCCGAATTCCGCCCTGCCGAATTTATCCGCGAAGTGCGCCGGATTACCGAAAACGCAGGGGCCTTGTTCATCTTTGATGAAGTTGTGACTGGCTTTCGCTTCGGCCCACGCGGCGCGCAAGGCTATTACGGGGTCGATGCCGATCTGGTGACCTATGGCAAAGTCGTTGGCGGCGGCATGCCGGTGGGCGTGGTGTCGGGCAAAGCGCGCTTCATGGACACCTTTGACGGTGGCATGTGGCAATACGGCGATGACAGCTTTCCCGAGGCACCGGTGACCTTCTTTGCCGGTACCTTTGTGCGCCATCCGCTGGCGATGGCCGCGCTGAAGGCGATGCTGACGTTTTTCAAGACGCAGCCTGATTTCTTTTGGAAATCGGTCAATGCCAAGGGTGACCGTCTGGCTGGCACGGTGGACCGCTGGTTTGCCGATAATGACATGCCGTTCCAGATGCCAAACTGCGGATCGCTGATGTATCTGCGCATTGGCGAGGACCAGAAATATGGCGGCCTGCTGGGCGCTGGCCTGCGCGATCGCGGCGTGTTCATGCTGGAGGGTTTTCCCAGCTATATGACAGCGGCGCATGATGACGCCGATATTGATCATGTGATCGCGGCGGTGAAGGACACGGCGCTTGAAATGCGCGCCGCTGGCCTGTTGGTCGGGCGCGACGCTGTGCCTTACGATGGCCCGCATCTGCACAAAGCCCCGCCGCGCCTGTCGCTGCCGGGCGGCGAGGCTGCGATTTCAAGCGCCATGGCGGCCCCGCTTGGGCTTCTGACCGTGCCCAGCACCGAGGCACAGCGCGAAATCTGGGCGGCGATGATCGTCACGCCCGAGGTGGCACCCGCCTATAACGAAAGCGTCACGCTAAAGCTGCAAGGCGCGGTGGACCGCGACAGCCTGCGCGCCGCAGCACAGGCCGTGTTCCGCCGCCATGATGGCTTGCGATCAACCTTCTCGGATGACGGGATGGACATGCACATCCAGCCGGATCTGACGATCGAAGTGCCGCTGGTTGATCTGTCAGGCGAGAGCGCACAGGACCGCGCCACGACACTGGCAGCGATCCTCGCACAAGAGGTGGAAACGCCGTTTGATATGGTGGCGGGCCCGTTTGTGCGCGCGCATCTGGTGGCGTTGGGGGCAGAGCATCATCATCTGATCATCACCGCCCATCACATTGTCTGCGACGGCTGGTCCATTGATGTGGTGATGCGCGATATCGGCAAGGTGTATGCGGCCGCGCTGGAGGGGCGTGCAGCCCTGCTGCCACCTGCGCAAAGCATTATTGATTATGCCCGCACCGAAGCGGAATGGAACAGATCCCCCGAGGCCGCGGCCGCGCGCACCTATTGGCTGGGCCAATTTGCAGGGCCGGTGCCGGTCTTGGATCTGCCAGCAGACCATCTGCGCCCTGCGCTGCGATCGGGCCGGGGGGCGCGGGCCGACCGGGCTTTGTCATCCGATCTGACGGCGCGGCTGCGCCAGCTTGCACGTCAGCAGGGGGTGACTTTCGTTACCCTGCTTTTGGCAGCCTACAAGCTTTATATTGCCCGGATCAGCGACAGCTCGGATATCGTCATCGGCCTGCCGGTGGCGGGCCAGGCAGCACGCGGCATGCCCGGTGTTGTTGGCCATTGCGTCAATCTGTTGCCGATCCGCAGCCGCATAGATTGGGCTGCGGGCTTTGGCCGCCACCTTGCCACTGTGCGCCGCGCCATGCTTGATGCTTTCGATCATCAGACCTACACCTATGGCGAATTGATCCGCGCTCTGCGCATCAAGCGCGATCCAAGCCGCGTGATGCTTACTCCGGTGGTGTTCAACTTTGACAAAGGTATTGATTTGTCGGCGATGTCTTTCGGACAGGCGCAGACCGAATTTGTCACCAACCCGCGCCATTACGAGCATTTCGATCTTTATCTCAACGTCACCGATGCTGGCGATCAGATGCTGACCGAGTGGAGCTATAACGCAGATCTGTTCGAGGCGGGTTCGATCGAGACGCATATTGATCAGTTCATAGCCCTGCTGACCGCGATCGAGGCCGATCCGGACAAGCCGTTGGTGCAGTTCGGCTTTGGTGCATCGACACGCCGCTTGGCAGATAAGGCAAAGTCAGGCGGGGCTTTGGCACCGCTGCATGATCAGCCCTGTGAAAAAACCATGGTCGGGCAATTTGCCGAGATCGTCAAAAAATATCCTGATGCAGCCGCACTCAGCCGCGGGGCGCAGGTGGTCAGCTACCGTGATCTGGACGCCGCTTCGACGGTGCTGGCGTTGCGTCTGGCCGAACAGGGGGTGCGGGCCGGAGATCTGGTTGGCGTCGACACGCCGCGCGGGTTTGACGTGATCGTCGCCTTGCTTGGCATTGTGAAGGCAGGGGCGGGCTATGTGCCACTGCCGCAGTATTACCCCGAAGACCAGATCCGCTCGACAGCGATGCAAAGCGCTCTGCGCCATGTCATTGGCCATGTGCCTGCTCTGGCGGGCCTTGGTCTGATCGAAATCCCGATGATGGGCCTGTGTGACGCCCGCCCGCCGGCGAATACGACCCTTGCCACAGCTGTCGGCTTTGCCGCCCCCGCCGGGCCAAGCGGTAACAGCGTGGCCTACGTGATGTACACGTCAGGGTCTACCGGCACGCCCAAGGGCGTGATCATCCCGCATCGCGGAATTCTGCGGTTGGTGGTTGATCAGGACTATATGACGCTTGGACCGGGCACGCGGATCCTGCAGAATTCGCCGCTGGCCTTTGATGCCGCCACGCTGGAGGTTTGGGGTGCACTGCTGACCGGCGGCACGCTGGTGATCGCGGGGAATGACGAATTGTCGCTGAGTGGGCTGGCGGCCACCCTGAAAGACAACCGCATCAGCACGCTTTGGCTGACGGCGGGGTTGTTTCACGCCATGGCCGATGAGACGCCCGAGGCGTTTGCTGCGCTGTCAGAACTGCTGACCGGCGGCGATGTCGTCTCGCCTGTCCGGGTGGCGCGGGTGCTGCGCGCCTGTCCGGGTTTACGGGTGATCAACGGCTATGGTCCGACCGAAAATACCACCTTCACCTGCACGCATACCATCAGCCGCGCCGAGGCCGAGGCAGGCACACCGCTGCCCATTGGCCGCCCTGTCCGTGGCACGGCCGTGCATATTCTTGATGACGCCATGGCACCGGTCGCCCCCGGTGTTGCGGGCGAGCTTTATGCCAGCGGCCTTGGACTTGCCCTTGGCTATCTGGGGCGCGATGATCTGACATCGGCGAAGTTCATGACTGCCCCGGGTGACGATCAGACCCTGCTGTACCACACCGGTGATCTGGCCCGCCAGGATGGCGACGGCCTGTTGCATTTTCTGGGCCGGATCGACGGTCAGGTGAAAATCCGTGGCTTTCGCATTGAACTGGCCGAGGTTGAAGCGGCCCTTGAAAGCCATCCCGGCGTCAAACGCGCCGTTGTTGTCGCCACCACACTTGGCAGCCAGGACGACAAGGTTTTGGTGGCTTATATTGTGTTCAGTGGTGCACCGGTTACCACCCGCAGGCTGCTTGCCTATGTCAAGACCAAGCTGCCTGATCATGCGCGCCCAGCCCATTTCATCCCGATGGCCGGGATTCCGGTGAACGCAAACGGCAAGGTCGATGTCCGTGCGCTGCCACCGGTAGCGATCATCGGTACAGATGCCACGACGCTGGAGGGGCCCCAAACCGAGACTCAGAAAGCGCTGACCCAGATATGGTCAGACGTGTTGGGGCTGCGCCACATCGCCTTGGATGCTGATTTTTTCGAACTGGGTGGTCATTCGCTGATGGCGGTCAAAATGTTTGCCCGCATCAAGCGCGGCTTTGGCATCGATTTGCCGATCTCGACGCTGTTTTTGCATCCGACCATCCGCAAACTGGCGCGCAAAGTTCAGGAAACCAGCGATACTGCGGTGGGGCTGATGTATTCGGGCACGCCGGAAGATGCGCCTTGGGATACCACCACGGTGGTGGATCCCGGACCCGACAATAGCGCCAGCCCGCTGTTTGTGGTCGGCGGTGTTGGCGGCAATGTAAACAATCTTGTCGAGCTGGGCCGGGCCTTGGGCGTGCACCGCCCGCTGGTAGGTCTGCAAACCCGGGGCATTCTGGGCCACCGGATGCATGCCACGATCGAGCAGACCGCCGCCGACCATCTGGCCAATCTGCGCCGCCATCAGCCAGAGGGCCCCTATCTGCTTGCCGGCTATTCCGGCGGTGCCTTTGCCGCTTTCGAGATGGCCCGGCAATTGCGGGCCGCGGGTGAAGAGGTGGGCTTTCTGGGCCTGCTGGATACATCGGCCCCGAAATTCACCTTCGTGAAATCCGGCTCGCTGTGGGATCGACTGACCTACAGCATTGGCCTGCTGCGCCGGCATGGCGCTGGACCGCTGGCCACGAATATTGGCAGCTGGCTGCGCAACAAGCTGCAAACGGATGCGGTTGTGCGCGCAGGCGTGGTCGTTCGGCCCGACAAATTCCGCCATGTCCAGCTGACGCGGCATTGGTGGAGTATCTCTGCGCTTTATGATCCTGCGCCTTATGCCGGCAATGCCTGGCTGTTTTTGACCGAATCCGATCTTGATGGCTTCACCGCCAGTCAGATGCAGAAATCCGATCCGGCTTTTGGCTGGCCGGCTTTCGTGCAAGGCAAACTCCGGATTACACGGCACAAATCCGACCATCTTGGCATGCTGATCGGCGATGCCGCCAAAGAACTGGCGCAACTGCTTGAAGCCGAGATCCAAACTGCGCAGAAAGCGGAGTGACGGGTGATGCCATCAGTGGGCCCGCACTGTAACCTTCCCAACTGCGCCCCGCCCAACTGCGCCCCGCCCAACTGCGCCCCGCCCGACTGCGCCCCGCCCGACTGCGCCACTGACATCATGCTGGCACAGTGCAGGCTTGATGATGATCATGACATCTCGCTGGCCAAGGCTGAAGGGTGGCTGTCAGCCTCTGAAACCGACCGGGCAGAGCGGTTTCACTTTGCCCGTGACCGGAACCGCTATATCCGCGGCCGGGGGTTCCTGCGCAGCATGTTGGGGCAGGTTTGCGGGCAAAATCCGGCAAGCCTGGCCTTGGGCGTGCAGGCTCAGGGCAAACCGGTTTTGCAAAACAGCCATCTGGCCTTTAACCTGTCGCATAGCCGGGGCCTGGCCGTTCTGGCCATATCCGAAACGGGGCCTTTGGGACTTGATCTGGAATTTATCGACCGGGATGTTGATATCGCCGGGCTGGCACAAACCTGCCTGACGGCAGAGGAGGCCCGCGTTTTGGAAACCCTTCCGGAAATCCACCGTGCGGCGCGGTTTTTTGCCTTCTGGACGGCCAAAGAGGCCCGCATGAAACTGACCGGGGAAGGCATGTCGCTGCCCCCGCGCCAGATCGCGCTGGATCTGCGCAATGGCCTGCCGGTTGGATATCTGCGCCCGCAAACCGTGCAAGCGCAGGCGGTTTTTCTTGATCTCGGGCATCCGGGCAGCGTGTGCTGTCTGGCAGTGGCACAGGGTCAGCGGCCACAGGTTATTTCTCTTGCGCCACAAGGTATCGGTCATGCGGCACGCTAAAGAAGCAGTCAAACTTTGGATGGGCCGGGTGATGGAGGTTTTTGTGCCCTGGATCACACGGGATCTGGACAAGGGGGTTAATCCGGGCCGTTGCACAAAGATAAAAAGCTGGATTCTTCACGCCCGCACCGCGCGGGCACGGGCAAACGGCGATGCCGGCGCGTTACAAGACAGCCTGTTTCAAACCTGGCAAGCCGATACGGCGAATGCGTATTTTGATCAATATCTGGACAGGTATGAGCAATGGTTTCTTGGCCTGCACCATGAAATCGTCGATCAGATGGCATTGCTGACGCGCAACGGGGCGTATCACCGCCTGGTAGAGGTAGGCTGTGGCGCAGGGCGGGTGTTGGCGCATTGTGCGGACGCCATGCCCCAGGTGGCAAGCTTTACCGGGGTCGATATCAACCCAAGCATCATCGCCCGCAACAGGATCGCTTTTGCGCAGAACCCCCTGCTGCAGTTTCTGGCCGCCGATGCCTCGACCTGGCTGGAGCAAACCGCGCAATCCGGTACAATTCTGATGACCTATGGCGGGGTGATGGAATATTTCTCTGCCCAGACACTGGTGTCGATGTTCAGCGCCCTGGCACAGCATCTTCCCGCTGCGGTGGCATTGGTGGAACCGGTTGATCCAGAACATGATCTGGCACAGGACGGCGCTTCCCACCCGTTTGGGCCGGAAAATTCATTCTCCCACAATCACGCAAAGCTGTTGGAAGCGGCAGGATATATGGTGACTTTTCACAAAACCCTGCGGCTGGGCGGGGTATCTTGGGTGATGCTTTTGGCCACCGCAGGGCGGCCGAAGTCTTTGTGACAATCGCACAAAAGCCATGTAATGGGTCTACCCGATACTTCTTGCTCTCTCACCCCCAGAAAATCAGGACTGTCTGTCAATGTTGTCTTTTTTGCGCAAATACGAAGTGTGGTGTTTTCTGGGGCTGATCGTCCTGTTGAATGCGCTGTTCATATCAGCGATTGCTTTTGATGTTCTGTCACACCGATTTTATTCCATGGGTCGCTTTGCCCTTCTGGCGGCGGTGCTGGGCGGTGTTGTTGTGACCGCACGCGGATGGGGGGGCATCACAGACCTGCTGCGCCCGATGCTGCAATGGCGCCGTCCGCTGCAATGGTATCTTTTTGCGTTCCTGTGGAATCCTGCGATCTGTTTGCTGGTCTTGGCGGGCCTTTACACCGTGAACCGCAGTGCCATGCCAGAGTTTTCCCCCAACTTCGACCTCGTGACGCGGCCGTATATCTTAAGAACTTTGCTCATCAGCTCGTTTATCGGCGAAATCGTCTGGATCAGCTATGCGATCCGAAAGTTATCCGGCAGTTTTACCCCCTATGTTTCAGCCCTGATCGTAGGGGTTGTCTGGACGGCATGGTGGGTTCCCATGGTATTTTACAATATCGGCATTGTGCCGGATTTGCCGTTGGCAGCGCTTTTGTTCAATCAGATAGGCATCGCCGCCATGTGTACCTTTGTCTACATGCATACCAAAAGTGGCTTGCTGGTTCTGTGCCTGCAACTGACCTTCAACTTGACCATTCTGGTCTTGCCCATCACCCCGGCGGTGGGTGGTTTCGCGACGTATTGGGCCTTTGCCGTGACATATTTCACGGCAGCCCTGCTGTTATTCGCGATCTTTGGGCCAAAGCCGCTGTTTGCTGCAGACCGGCGCAATGGCAGACCCCCGATATGAGCCAGCCCAGATGCGGCATGGTCTTCAAAGCCCCTGTGGACATATATCACGCATGTCCTTTCATGTTGGCCATAAGCGTCTTTCCATGACGCGCTGTCGGGCCATCGGACAGATACCACAAATCAGTTCGGGTTCAGTCATACCCCACAAAACCAAGCAGCAAAAAGATCATCTGAGCAGAGTCTGATCCTATTGACCCAAACAACCACAGGCTGTTAAATGCCTGCGGACCCCAAGTGCAAAACCATTCAAAATACAGATAGACGCCACCACCACGCGCCTTACTAATGCCGTTTTGGAACAATGCTTGCTGTGAACCCCTGCCGCGCCTGATCTGTTTGGTCGACCAAGGGTGGATTTTTTGTTTTTCAGTTGAAAAGTGCTGCAATGAACGCAATATTTTGTGGAAACGGGTCGCTTCTGATCCAATGCGCAGAGGCGTTCCAGCAATCGGGTGGGCAGGTGCGCGGGGTGATCACCGCGGATGCGCACATCGCGTCTTGGGCGGCAGCGGCGGGGATTTCTCATCTTGGCACGCCAGAGCTGCCAAATCTGGGTGACATTGGGTTTGACTGGCTGTTTTCGGTGGCCAACCTGACTGTTTTGCCCGAGGCATTGATCGCGCGGGCCATGCTTGGGGCGATCAATTTTCATGACGGGCCGCTGCCGGGTCGGGCGGGTCTTAATGTGCCGGTCTGGGCCATTTTGGAAGGGGCGCAGACCCATGCCATCACTTGGCATGAAATGGCAGCGGCGGTGGATACAGGTGCTGCGCTGAAGGTGCGGACGTTTGATATTCAAGCCCGCGACACAGCGTTCAGCCTGAATGCCAGCTGCTACGAGGCCGGGTTAGACAGCTTTCGCGAGCTTTTGGTTGATTTGCAGGCCGGGCGGCAGGTGCGCCAGCCGCTGACGGGTGCGCGGGGCTGGTACGGGCGGGCCAAGCGGCCAGACGCGCTGGCGACACTGGATTTTGGGCACAGCATGGCGGGTCTGGACCGGCTGATGCGGGGCTTGGATTTTGGCGGCTATGCCAACCCGCTGGCGGTGCCCAAGGTTTGGACCGGGAAGGCGCTGTTGGCCGTGGGCCAGATGGACCAGGTGGCGGATGCCCTTGGTCCTGCGGGGCAAGTGCTGGCTGCGGATGGTGCGGGGCTGGTGGTGGCCGTGGCGGACGGGGCCGTGCGCCTGTCCGGGCTGATGGATATGGCCGGGACTGCGGTGGATGCAGCCAGCTTGGGGCTGTATGCGGGGCAGATGCTGCCCGGCGTGCCGGGCGTGGATGTTGGCGCTGTTGGCAAGGCGGAGCCTGACTGGGACGCGATTTTGCGCAGCGCCATGCCTGCGATACCGCCCTATCCGGCGAATCGTGGTGCAGGGCAGGGGGCCATATCTGCCCCCATAAATACTGCCCCCATGAATACAGGCCCCATGAATACAAGCATTGCCAGCGATGACAGCGTGCTTGCCGCCTATCTGGCCTGGGTTTGCGGGCTGACCGGGCAGCAAACGGCGACGATTTCCCTGCGCGGGGACGCCCCTGTTACCCCGTATCTAAGCGCACTGCGCCCGATTTCTGTGACAATCGGCGCACAGACCACCGCGCGCGATGCTGTGGCCCGCGTGACGGCTGCCTGCACGGCCGCCCTTGGCCGTGCGCCGATGGCGGCAGATCTGGCCTTGCGCGTGGCTCATCCGGATGCCCGCGCCACCGCTTTGCGCGCGTTGCGTGTGGTTTTTACGCGCGACGAAGGCGATGATCTGGGCGAGGCTGATCTGATCCTTACACCCCGCCGTCTGATTGCGCGCGCGGGCAGCTTTGCGCCTGCCACGTTGCAAGCGATGGCGGCGGCATTTGGCAGCTATCTTGCAAGATTTATGGCCGCTTCAGACACTGTTTTGACAGATCTGCCACTAGGGTCTGGGGCGGCGCTGACCGGGCCAGCCTTACCGATTCCCGCGCTTCGTATTCATCAGGCATTTGCTGCCATGGTGGCAAAAACACCCGACGCCCCGGCGCTGGAGGCGGGGGCCACGGGGCCGGGGGCCACGCGGTTGACCTACGCCGAGCTGGACATGCGGGCGGGCGATTTGGCCGGCGCGCTGGCCGCGCGGGGGGCTGGCCCCGGCAAGGTTGTGGGCCTTTGTCTGGAACGGTCTGCCGATCTGATCGTGGCCATGCTGGCGATCCTGAAAACCGGGGCGGCCTATCTGCCGCTGGACCCGGCCTATCCGGTGGACCGACTGGCCTATATGGTGCAGGACGCAGGCGCGCCATTGATCGTGGCCAGCCGCAAAGCCTTTGCCAGCCTTGGTTTAGACCCTGAAAAGACGATCTTTCCCGATGCCACAGCGCCCCTGCAAGCGGGTCTTTCCGGCAGCCCCGATGATCTGGCCTATCTGATCTATACATCCGGCTCTACCGGCCAACCCAAGGGCGTGATGATCCCGCACCGGGCGGTGATCAACTTCTTTGCGGGCATGGACGCGGTGGTGCCGCTTGCCCCCGGCGCCCGCCTGTTGGCGGTGACGTCGGTGTCGTTTGACATATCGGTGTTGGAAATTCTGTGGGTTCTGTCGCGCGGGGCGACGGTTGTGTTGCAGACAGACGAGGCTGCGGGCACGATGCCCGATTTCTCGCTGTTTTATTTCGCGTCTGAAGCGGCAGGCACCGGCCATCATGCCTACCGACTGCTGCTGGAGGGGGCCAAGTTTGCCGATACCAACGGCTTTGCTGCGATCTGGACGCCGGAGCGGCATTTTCATGCGTTTGGCGGGCTGTACCCCAATCCGGCGATCAGTTCCGCTGCTTTGGCGGGGATCACGAAAAACGTAAAGCTGCGGGCGGGGTCATCCGTCGCCCCGTTGCACCACCCGGTGCAGGTGGCCGAAGATTGGGCGCTGGTTGACAATCTGTCAAACGGGCGGGCGGGCATGGCAATTGCGTCAGGCTGGCAACCCAATGATTTTGTGCTACGCCCGGAGGCTTTTGCCACCCGCAAGGACATCATGCTGGACGCGGTGACCACGATGCGCAGGCTTTGGGCAGGCGAGGCGCTGCCGTTCCCCGGCCCGGATGGCAAACCGGTGATGGTGGAAATTCACCCCAAGCCGGTGCAAAAGCCTATTCCTTTGTGGCTGACCGCCGCTGGCAACCCCGAAACCTTTGCCGCCGCTGCCCGGCTTGGCTGCGGGGTGCTGACGCATTTGCTGGGCCAGACATTTGAGGAAGTGGCAGATAAAATCGCAGCCTACCGCGCGGCGTGGCGGGCTGCTGGCCATGCGGGCCAAGGCCATGTCGTGCTGATGCTGCACAGCTTTGTGGGGCAGGACGAAGATCAGGTGAAACGCGTGGCCCGCGGGCCGATGAAGGGGTATCTGAAAAGCGCGGTTGATCTGGTGAAACGCGCGGCCTGGACCTTTCCGACGATTGTGAACCGGGCGGATAGTGCAGGCGTCACCCCGCAGGAAATGTTTGAAAAAGAGGCATTGTCGCCGCAAGATCTGGATCAGTTGCTCGATCATACGTTCGAGCGGTATTACCAGACGGCGGGCCTGTTTGGCACGCCCGATAGTGCCCGCGATATCGTGCGCCGGGTGACGGAAATTGGTGTGGACGAGATTGCCTGCCTGATCGACTTTGGCATTGATACCGATCTGGTGTTGGAAAACCTGCCCAATATCAAGGCCTTGATGGACGGCATGCAGGCGACGGGCGGGGTTACCCGCAAGGTCAGCGTGGCGGATGATGTGGTCACAAAGGCGATTACTCATCTGCAATGCACGCCCTCGATGGCGGCGTTTCTGCCCGGCACCGGGGCACTGGCGCAACTGGATTGCCTGATGGTGGGGGGCGAGGCGTTTCCGCCGGATCTGGCGGCGGAAATCAGGGCAGGGCTTAAGGGTCGGCTGTTGAATATGTATGGGCCAACGGAAACCACGATCTGGTCTTCTGTAGCACAGCTTGACGTGGTGGGCGATAAAATCCCGCTGGGGGCACCGATTGCCAATACGGTGCTGTCGGTGCGGTCCCCGGATGGCCGGGCATTGCCCGATCTGGTGGAAGGCGAGTTGTGGATCGGTGGGGCAGGGGTGGCGGCTGGGTATTGGCAGCGCCCGGACCTCACGGCAGACCGGTTCGTGGATGACAAGGCTACGCGGTTCTACCGCACCGGCGATCTGGTGCGCGCACATCCGGGGGGAGGACTGGAATTTCTGGGCCGGATCGACAATCAGGTGAAAATCCGCGGCCACAGGGTCGAATTGGGCGAGATTGAAGCGGCGCTAACTGCCGCCACCGGCATCACCGCAGGCGTGGTGCGGGCGCATGATTTTGGCCCCGGCGATCAGCGACTGGTGGGCTATGTCACGGGCAAGGGCGCTGATCCGGTGGTGTTGCGCGCGCATCTGGCGGAAACATTGCCCGAGATCATGATCCCTGCGCAGATTGTGGTGCTGGACCGCATGCCGCTGACGCCGAATGGCAAGATCGACCGCAAGGCGCTGCCCAAACCCATGGCAGAGGTGGCGGCAGATGTGGTGCCCGCAGCAGACGCAAGAGAGGCCACCATTGCAGGCATCTGGGCGGGGGCTTTGGGGATGAAAACAGTGTCTGCTACGGCTAATTTCTTTGATCTGGGCGGGCATTCGCTGTTGGTGGTGCAGGTGCAACGCCAGATGCGCGATGCATTGGCGCGCGACATTGCGATCACGGATATTTTCCGGTTTCCCACGGTCCGCGCACTGGCGGCACATCTGGGGGGTGCCGGGGGCGACGGTGCGCCTGATGCGGCATCTCGTGGGGCCGCACGGGCTGCGGCACGGCTGGCGCGGATGGGGCGGCGGTGATAGACCTCGGATATACAACCAAAAGGCATTAATACCTGTCTATGACAAGCGCTTTTGAAGACAGTGGTGGCCCCGATAACCGCATTGCCATTATCGGCCGTGCCGGACGCTTTCCTGCCGCACGCAATGTGGCCGAGTATTGGGATATGCTACATTCCGGGCGCAGGGCGGCACAAAAGCTGACCGAGGCCGATCTGCTGGCCGCAGGTGTTTCGCGCAAGATGCTCGCCGACCCTGCCTATGTGCGCGAAGCAGGTATCCTGCCGGATATGGACTGCTTTGATGCGGGCTTTTTCGGCTTTTCGCCGCGTGAAGCGTCTATCCTCGACCCGCAGCACCGGCATTTTCTGGAAACCGCCTGGGAGGCGTTTGAAGATGCAGGGCACATGCCCGAAAACTTTGATGGCCGGATCGGGGTTTATGCGGGGTCCGGCATGCAAGCCTACTTGCCGTTCAACCTGCTGTCCAATCCGGCCCTGGTCGAAGAAATCGGCCTGTTCCTGTTGCGCCATACCGGCAATGACAAGGATTTCATGCCAACCCGGCTGTCTTATCTTCTGAATCTGACCGGGCCGTCGGTGGCGGTACAAACCGCTTGTTCCACATCGCTGGTCGCCGTGCATATGGCGGCCAATTCGCTGTTGAACATGGAATGCGACATGGCAATCGCAGGAGGTGTGACGATCGAATTGCCACACCGGGTCGGCTATAAATTCGCCGAAGGCGAGATTCTGTCGCCCGATGGTCTGTGCCGGGCGTTTGATGACGCGAGCCAGGGCACGGTGTTCGGCTCTGGGTCTGCCCTTGTGATTTTGCGCCGCTATGCCGATGCGGTGGCCGACGGCGATGATATCAAGGCGGTGATCCTTGGCACGGCCATCAACAATGATGGGGCGGGCAAAGCGAGCTACCTCGCCCCATCGGTGGACGGGCAGGCCGAGGCGGCGGCGGAAGCCGTGGCTTTGGCGGGTGTGACGCCGCAATCCATCAGCTACATCGAGGCGCATGGCACCGGCACGCCCATCGGCGACCCGATTGAACTGGCCGCCTTGCAACAGGTTTACGGCAAAGCCCCGCGTGGCAGCATCGGCATCGGATCGGTGAAAACCAATATCGGGCATCTGGATACGGCTGCCGGCGCCGCAAGCCTGATCAAGGTGATCGAGGCGATGCGCCACAAACACCTGCCCGCCAGCCTGAATTTCAAGACACCCAACAGCCGCTTTGATTTTGCCAAAAGCCCGTTTGAAGTGGTGTCCAAGGGCCGCGATTGGCCGCAAGGGCCAACGCCGCGCCGCGCCGCGGTCAATTCGCTGGGCGTCGGCGGCACCAATGCCCATGTGATCGTCGAAGAGGCGCCTGCGCGGGCCAGAACCGAAAGCACCGATGGCTGGCGGGTGTTTCCGTTTTCCGCGCGCAATGCGGCGGCGCTGGCCCGTACGGGCGACAAATGGGCGCCATTTTTAGGCTCTAACACGGCTGATCCTGCCGATATTGCCTTTACTCTGCGCAACGGACGCCGCGCGTTTTCTGAGCGCATGGTGGTGGCCGCGCGGGGGGCTGACGATCTGGCGGCAGCACTGTCTGCCAAAGCCTCGGCCTTTGTGCAGCGCGGCCGCGCCAGCGCCACGCCCCCCAGCATCGTATTCCTGTTTCCGGGGGGTGGCGCGCAATATCCCGGCGCTGGGGCGGGCATGCTGGCGCAGTCGCCTGCTTTTGCGCAGGCAGTGCAGGCCTGCTTTGATGGCCTGCCGAAAGATGCGCCCGCCGATCTGTTTACGATGATGTTTGATCGCACGCTGGAGGACCCGCAAGCCCGCGGCAAACTGGGCCGGTCGGGCTATGCCATCCCCGCGCTGTTCATTCTGGAATATGCCTATGCCAAACATTGGGAAAGCTGGGGCATCAAACCCGATGCGATCCTTGCCCATAGCGTGGGCGAATATGCCGGCGCTGTCACGGCGGGGGCGATGACCCTTCAGGACGCGCTGCGCATCGTGACCCTGCGCGGCCAAGTGATGGATGCGGCCCCGGCGGGGGCGATGACCACGGTGCCACAATGCGCGCCCGCGGTGGAAAAGCTGCTGGGCGATCATCTGGATATTGCCGCCATCAATATGGCACAGGCGACGGTGGTATCCGGCCCCTTGGCAGAAATCGAGGCGCTGGAAGCACGGCTCGCAGGCACTGATCACGCGGCGCGGCGCATTCATATTGATGTGGCGGCGCATTCGCGCCAGCTTGACGGCCAGTTAGAGACGTTTCGCGCAGGCTTTGACGGCGTGCGCTTTGGCAAGCTGGGCGTGCCGATGGTATCATCGCTGCGCGGCGATTGGGCCAGCGGCGATGATATCGCGTCCGCCGACTATTGGGTGCGCCATCTGCGCCATACAGTGCGCTTCACTGATGCGATTGCCGCCGCCTTTGCCACTGAGAACCGCATTGTGATCGAGGTCGGGCCGGGGCAGACCCTTGGCCCGCTGATTGATATGGCCACACCCGCGCACCGCCCGGTGGCTATTCTGCCATCCGCCCCGCGCCCACGCGACGGTGATGATGAGTTGGGCGTTATCAGTGCCGCTTTTGGCGGGCTTTGGGCCAATGGCGTAGCGGTGGATTGGGACAGATTGCACGGGGCCGAAGGCCAGCGCATATCCCTGCCAACCTATGCGTTTGAGAAAACACGCCACTGGGTAGAGCCCGGCCGCGGTGCGGGGATTGAGGCAGAGGCGCCATTGGTCCTGACCCGCATCGCCGATATGGCCGATTGGGTGGAAACCTTGGGCTGGCAAACAGCGGCGCGGTCCGGGGCCACCCCTGATCTGCGCGGCGATTGGCTGGTGCTGGCGGGGGGTGACGCCGTGTCTGCCGCCGTGCTGGCCACGCTGGGCCGCGCCGGGGCCGGGGTGACGGTTCTGCGCGCGGGCCACGGATTTGCGCCCGCACCGGACGGCTTTACCCTGCGCCCAGATGCGGCTGAGGATTTTGAGGCGCTAGCAGCGGCCATGCCCGCAATTCCTGCGCGCATTCTATCGCTGTGGGGGCTGGATCCAGCCTTGGCAGACACTGTTTTTGACCATGGCTATCTGCTGGCGCGGATGCTGCAAGAGGCGGATGCCGGGGCAGGCACGCATCTGGTCTTTGCAACCTCTGGATCCGCATCGGTCGCGGATGAGGCATTGACCAACCCGTTTGCCGCCAGCCTGCTTGGGCCGGTGCGATCTGGCCCAAGCGAAATTCCAGGGCTGACGGCGGCGCTGATTGATCTGGGCAGCTTTGGCGGAGATACGGAGGCCGCACAGGCACTGTTGGCCGAGGCAGCCATGGCGACGGGGTCCGATCATGTGGCTCTGCGCGGTGCGGCCCGCCATATCCGCAGCCGTGTGGCCAGCCCGGCACCGGTGCCTGCCACCCTGCCATCCCGGCTGCGGCAGGGCGGGGTTTATCTGGTCACTGGCGGGATGGGCGGCATCGGGCGGCAAATGGCGCTGTGGCTGGCACAGGCTGCGGATGCGCGGCTGGCGCTGCTGTCGCGCAGTGCACGGGCAGACGCTGTGCTTGAAGCCGCCATTATAAAGGCTGGCGGCGAGGTGATGTTTATCGCCGCCGATGTGACCGACCCCGCGGCGATGGCGGCGGCGTTGATCGCTGTGCGCAGCCGGTTTGGCGCCATTCACGGCGTAATCCATGCGGCGGGGCTGCTGCATGACGCGCCGCTATCCGTAAAACCACTGATCGAAGCACGCGCCGATATGGCACCCAAGGTGACGGGGGCCGAGGTGCTGCACCGGCTGCTGCCGGAAGGCACGGTTGATTTGTTTGCTGTCATCTCATCGTCGTCGGTGGTGATCGGCGGTGCGGGCCAGACCGATTATGTCGCGGCCAACGCGGTGCTGGAGGCGATGGCGGCCGCACGGCGTGACGGCTTCTCGATTGCCTGGGGCGTGTGGCGTGATACCGGGATGGCGGCGCGCAGCTATGGCGCGGGCGAGGCGGTGAATGACGGCCTGCTTGGCACACGCATAGACCTCGACGATGGCAGCATCCGCTTTGAGGCGGTGATCGACCCGGATCATGACTGGCGCGTGGCAGAACACGTGGTGGCAGGCCAGCCGGTGCTGCCGGGCACCGCTTATATGGAACTGGCCTATGCTGCGGCCTTGGCCATGCTGGGCCAAAGTGCATTTGAAATTCAAGCGCTGTCGCTGGCTGTGCCAATGGTCTTTGGCAAAGGCCTGCCGCGCCGGGTCTCTGTGCAGCTTGCCCCGGTTCACAACGGGTTTGAACTGCTGATAACAAGCACCGCCAATCCCGCAGAGGCGCCGTTGGAACATGCCCGCGCGCAGATCAGGCTGGCCCGTTACGCCGACCGCGAACGCCCCATGGGCCTAAGCGATGCTGTGCCAACGGCATTGGCCCCCCGGTCTGGCCATGCGCCGCAAGAGGTGCTGATCGCCTTTGGCCCCCGCTGGAAAAATGTAGGCCGGGTGACGCTGGCGGGGGATGTGGCCGAGGGGGTGTTTGATCTTGCCCCAGATTTTGCCAGCGATCTGGCCGATCATCCGCTGCATCCGGCGTTGCTGGATATGGCGGCGACGGTGGGGCTGCATGCCCTGGCGGATGGCGGCGCAGGCGACGTGGTTTATGTGCCGATGTCGGTCGACCGGATCCGGGTGCTGCATCCGTTGCCGATGACGGTGGTTGCACGGGCACGGCGGGTGACAGGCGAGGTGGGAAAATTTGCGGCCTTTGATGTGGTGATTGCCACGCCCGACGGCGTTGATGTGATGATCATCGAACATCTGGCCATGCGGGCCGTTGCAGGCGGGGCTTTGCAGGCAGAGCCGACTGCTGCCAGCCTGACAGACCAGTTGCTGGGCACCGGCATCCGGGCAACCGAGGCGGGCTGCGTGCTGGCAAGGGTCTTTGCACAGAGCGCTCGCGCGCTGGTGGCATCACCGGTGGCGCTGGATATGGTGCGGCTGGCGATGTCCGCGGGCACCAGGGCCCCGGTGGCCGCCCAAAAGCGCCCCAGCGGTGGCGATGGGGTGATCGCCGATCCGGTCAGCGCCCGCGTGGCCACGATCTGGGGCGAGATATTGGGGATCGAGGCGGTGGCGATCGAGGATGACTTCTTCGCGCTTGGTGGCCATTCGCTGAACGCGGTGCGGATGTTTGGCCGCATCCGCAAGGAGTTTGGCCAAAATCTGCCCCTGGCGACCTTGTTCGAGGCACCGACTGTCAAAGCTTTGACACAGGTTTTGAAAGAACGCGGCGTCACCATCGCTGCGCCCGCCCCCTTGGGCACAGACCCCCCCCTGCAGGGCTTGGATAAAGCATCCATGCCTGCTGTCACAGCCAGCCCGCTGATCCTGAACGCGCCCCGTCAGATAGAACCGCGTCAGATAGAAATGACCGAAGCGCAGCGCGAAATTGCCACTGCGATCTTGATCAACCCTGAAAGCTCGCTGTCCTACAATCTGTCGTTCAGTCTGCATATCAAGGGCAAACCTGATCGGGCGGCGCTGCAGACAGCGCTTGACGGGATCATCGCGCGTCATGACAGCCTGCGTGCGGGGTTCGATGTTGAACACTTTGTCCTGACCATCCAGCCTGCGGGTACTGTACCGCTGGACTTTGTAAATTTGGCCGGACTGGCAGCGGCAGAACGCAGCGCCAGGCGCGATACCATTCACAAAGACATAGCCGGGCAGGCCTTCGATCTTAGGCAGGGCCCGATGATACGGGCGGTGCTGATACAGGCGTCAGATGACCGACACGAATTGATGCTGTTTGTGCATCATATCGCCTGTGACGGTTGGTCAATGGGCGTGGTGATGCACGATCTGGCCGCCCTTTATTCCAGCGCAGCAGGCGGACCTGCGGCCATGCTGGCCCCCCCGGGCAGTATTGCCGATCTTCTGGCGGCTGAAACCGCATGGCGCGGGTCTGCCGAGGCTGCCGTGCACCGCGATTACTGGCTGCAAACCTTTGCAGATGGCATTCCAGCGATGGACATGCCGACAGACCGGCCACATCCGCAGGTGATGACCACCACCGCGGACCGTGTCACCAGCGTGCTGAACCCGGCCCTTGAACGCGGCCTGCGCGTACGCGCGGCCGAGGCTGAAACCTCGCTGCGGACACTGATTTTCGGGGCGTTCCAGTTGTATCTGTCGCGCCTGACGGGCGCGCGGGATGTTGTCGTAGGCCTGCCATCATCGGGGCAATTGTCGCATGGTTTGGAAGGAGTCGTGGGCCACGGCGTGAATTTTCTACCCATCAGGGCGCGGATAGACACCGGGCTCAGCCTTGCGGCCTTTCTGGCCCAGACAAGACGCAGCATGCTGGATGCGATAGATCATCAGAATTACACCTATGGCGCACTTATGCGCGATATGAATGTGGTGCGCGATGTGTCGCGCGTGGCGATCGTACCAGTCGTCGTGAATATCGACAATTTGTCCGATCCCCCGGATTTCCGGAACCTGGAAACAACGCTTGTCGCAAACGCGACCGGGCACGAGCATTTTGAATTGTTCTTCAATTTGTTGGATACCCCAAACCGGGTTACCTTCGCCTGGAACTACAATACCGATCTGTTTGATGCCGAGACGATCGAGCGGCATGCGGAAAACTTTCTGCAGCTTTTGCGCGGCATCGTCAGCATAGCTGACGGATTGAACGCGCCACTAAGCCGGTTCCTGATTGGCGATACGCGACGCCCCGCCAGCGGCACACTGCAAGATCCGGGTGCTGCCGGCCCGCAGACTATCCCAGAGGTTTTTGGTGCTGTGGCCGCCCGCAGCCCCGATAGCATAGCCCTGCGCTTTGGCACCCAGGCGATGGATTATGCCACCCTGGCTGCAAGATCGGACGCGCTGGCTGCGGATCTTGCAGTGCGGGGCATAGGTCCGGGCGATCTGGTGGGAATTTCATCGCAACGCTCGCTTGCCCTGATGGTGGCGGTGCTTGGGGTGTTGAAGGCGGGGGCGGGGTATGTGCCCTTTGATGCAGCACTTCCCGCCGAGCGACTGGCCTTCATGGCACAAGATACCGGGATCAAGATATTGCTTGGCGCATGTCCGCCGGTGACGGCGGCGGGTATCAAGACCCTGCCTTACGACGCCTTTCCAACAAAAAACGCAGCAGCACCGACCCCAAAGATCACTGGGGCCTCGATTGCTTATGTGATGTTTACTTCGGGCACCACCGGCACTCCAAAGGGTGTGGTGCTGCCGCATCGGTCGGTGATCCGGATGCTCTGCGATACCGATTGGCTTTCATTGGGGCCAGACACGGTGACGCTGCATTCATCGGCTTTTGCCTTTGACACGTCGATCATTGATATTTTCGCAGCCCTTTTGCATGGCGGCACCGTGGTGATCCCCAAGGATGGCGCGCTGTCGATTGCCGATCTGGCTGAGGCCGTTGCAAGCCATGGGGTCAACACCCTGTGGCTGACATCGGGGTTGTTCCATGCCGTCGCCGACAGCCGCCCCGAGGCCTTTTCGGCGGTACATCAGGTGATTGTGGGCGGCGATATTGTCTCACCCGGCCATGTGGCCCGGGTGAAAGCGGTGTGTCCCAATGTCAGCGTGATCAATGGCTACGGGCCGACAGAAAGCAATGTGACCAACACCCATGTCATCGAGACCACGGATATTGCCTCGGGGCAGGCGCTGCCAATCGGGCGGGCTGTGCCGGGCACACAGATCTATATTCTGGATGAAAATCTTCAACCGGTCCCGACCGGGGTGATGGGAGAGTTGTGCATCGCCGGTCGCGGGCTGGCGCTTGGGTATTGGAACCGTCCCGATCTTACGGCAGAGAAATTCATCACTGTCCCTTGGCACCCGGGATTGCGGCTGTACCGATCAGGCGATCTGGCGCTGGATCCGGGCAACGGTGTGATCCGGTTCTTTGGCAGGATCGACAGTCAGGTCAAAATTCGCGGCTTCAGGGTCGAATTATCCGAAGTGGAAGCCGCTATCGAAAGCCATCCGGGGGTACAGCAGGCTGTGGTTCTGGCATCGGTGCCCGAAGGGCAGGCCGATAAAATTCTTGTCGCCTATTTTGTGCCAAAAGACCCCAGGGGCAAAGGCGTCTCATCCGCTGCGTTGGGTGATCATGTCAAAAAGCAGCTGCCCGATTTTGCCCGGCCCACCTTTTTTATCGCGATGGATGAGATCCCGCTGAACTCTAATGGCAAGGTGGATCGACGGCGTCTGGCACCAATATCGGCTGTGACACCCGCCCCCGAGAGTGACCTGCCTCAAACGGCTGCAGAACAACGTCTGGCCAAAATCTGGGGGGATGTTCTTGGTCACACAAAAATTGCGGCCACATCAAATTTCTTTGCGCTTGGCGGGCACTCTTTGCTGGCGGTGCGGATGTTCGACAAAATTCGCAAGGAATTTGGCGTCGATTTGCCAATTTCGACCCTGTTTCGGCATCAAACCCTGCGCGAACTGGCAAGGCTTTTCCCCGAACAGACGCAGCCAGCCAGCGCCGCTTCGGCCGCCGTGGTAAACCCAGATGAGGCTTGGGATACCAGCACGGTGATCCATCCGGGGCCTGCTGCGGGTGCCGGGCGGGCGCTGTTCATCGTGGGCGGGGTGGGCGGCAATGTGAACAATCTGGTAGAATTAGGCTCGTTACTGGGGCGTAGGCGGCCTGTCATCGGGTTTCAGACGCGCGGCGTCTTGGGGCATTATCCGCGCGGGTCCATTCCAGAGATGGCGCAAGAAAACATTGTTTATCTGCGGCAGCATCAAGCAAGCGGCCCCTATCTGTTGGCAGGATATTCCGGGGGGGCTTTGACTGCGTTGGAAATGGCGCGCCAGCTTGAAGCCGCAGGCGAGGTGATCGCGCGATTGTTTATTCTGGACACGTTTGCGCCGGGATTTGCGGTGGATTTCGTGCCAAAAGTTCGGTCGACCTGGGGCCGGCGCCTGCACCATGAGGTTGAATTGCTGCGCAATGAGGGGCTTGGTTATTTGGGCGGGCGCATCTCCAAAAAAATAATCCGGCCCCTTTTACAAGGCACTATTCAGGCGGCAACGCGCCGTATCAGCCTATCACACCATCGCTATCAGGTGATGGAAACCGCATGGAGAGTGGCCGCACGCGGATATCAGGGGGGCGCGGTTGGTGCCCCGATTACCCTGTTCTTGTCACGTCCGGTGCGGTTGATGCAGAAGCTGTCGCTGGAAGCAGACGCCAGCCTGGGCTGGGCCGGGGTGGCCGAGGACGGGCAGCTTGAGATGATCTCAATCACCGGGGACCACTTGAGTATGCTGAAGGGTGACCATGTGCAGAACCTGGCCCGGCTGATTAACGCCCGTGCCGGGGGCTGATGCCATATGCCGGGCGGGTCAGGCGGGTCATCTGATATATTTCCGCTAAAGTCCCGATCGGGCCGCGATGCAGCAGATCAATACGCCCCACATCGCGCATACGAGGGTCTGAGCAAAAAAACCGCTGCAAGACTGATTTAGCCACTGCTCATGGCACTGCCTTGGTGTGAGAAAATACGAACTAGTATTACATAATTATGATTATCGGGTAAGTTTCCAGCTTTGCACAGAACCTGACATGAGGCGGGACGATTCGCAGGGTGTGCATCCAGGATGGCAGCCACCGCTGGCGCCCCCAACCCCAATGCGCGTCGTCCCGGCTGACAAAAAAGCGCATCTTGGCGGGAAATACAGGCCCTCGGCGACGATGCGCTTAGCCTGAAGCACGGGTATGGCAAAGCACCGCTTGGCAAAATGGCAGGCCTTAAAACCACAGTAACCGCGCGACATTGGCCGCCTTAAGAAGGCCCTTGGGTTGGTTTAGGAACGTCCATAATGACGTCACTATGGACGTCTCTTATGTGAGGGCGGCATGCGCGGTGATGTTCTGGGTGCGGTTGAGCGTCGGCGTCGTTGGACGGATGCCTGGACGTTTGCCGTTGTTTGCGAGGTGGGTCGTCACGGCGCATCGGTGACGCAGGTTGCGCAGCGCCATGATCTCAGGCGGCAGCAGATTTATGCTTGGCGGCATGACCTGCGCAAGAAGGGGCATTGCGAGCCAGAGGGCGCGGCGCTGTTCTTGCCGGTCGATATTGCGCCGCCACCGTCACGACGAACCGCCGCCGCTAAGTGACGCTGAACGGGCACCGATGGCGGCCTAATCCTTTGCGGCAAGATAGCAGAGGCCCACCATCTAAAAACCGGCCGGATGGAAAAAGATACTGATGAAAGGGCGTCCCACGGGGCGCCCTTTCTGTATCTGGAAACTTAGGCCGTCATCGTCGGTGACGCTGGAACGATGTCTTACGATTCCGCCGTGTTCTGCGCGGCGAAGGATGATGGCAGGTGTTCGTGCGATCTATGCACAGGCTTATGCATCGGGGGGCGTATACATTCCGCATTTCCTGCCATCTGCGGGGTGTTCCCAAACTTGGACCACACATCACCGTTCCAGCCATGGGAACTCACCCCCCACGTTCGCTCTCTAAATCCCTCTACTTTAGGGAGGATCAGAGCTGACTGGTGCAGCGCACCCCGCGCAAGATGCTTGCATTTTTCGCTAGCTATACCTATCTTGTGGCGATGAACAGCAAGCACCGCAAAACCCTTGCCACCGTCTTCACAGACCCCGTGTCAGGCACGATCGAATGGGCGGCTGTTGAAAGCCTGCTTCTGGCCGCAGGGGCGCGGTTGATCGAAGGAAGTGGATCGCGGGTGCGGTTCGAAAAGGATGGCGAGGTTGGGACGTTTCATCGCCCGCACCCCGCCAAGGAAGCCAAGCGTTACCAGGTGCGCGATGCACGCGATTTTCTGGAACGCATCGGGGTAAGACCATGACCAACACCATGAACTACAAGGGCTATACCGCCCGGATCGACTACGACGACGAAGACGCCATTTTCACGGGCCGCATTGCCGGTATCCGCGACGGGGTGGGCTTTCATGCCGATACGGTGGAAGGGC